>NZ_JAUCFJ010000002.1:3050784-3355862 GCF_030348505.1 Lysinibacillus sp. G4S2
ATCCGCCCCAGAGCAAAAAGCCTTGTCCCCTGCACCTGTTAAAATTATGACTCTTATATTATCGTCTGCTTGAGCCTCTTTGAAGTATTCTGCAAGTAATTGAAAACCCTCTGGTGTCATTGAATTCATCGCTTCAGGTCGGTTAAACGTAATATATGCTTTAACACCTTTTTTCTCAAATAAGACAGGTTTCATCAATACTCTTCCCCCACTTCATTCAGTGATTTTTTTCGGCGATCCCAAGTATTTATACTTACGTCACTATTTTCTTTTTTCAAAATCGACTTTTGAATCTTTTGTGTTTCGGTTTTAGGTAAACTATCTCGAAATTCGATGTACCGCGGGATTTTATATTTAGCCATCGTAGTCTCACACCACTGGATGATTTTTTCCGGTTTTATTTGTACTCCCGGATTAGTGACGATAAAAACTTTAATTTCTTCACCACGATCGTCATCAGGAATAGGAATTGCGGCTACTTCCCAAATATCAGGATGCGATAATAATACCTGTTCTATTTCAGCCGAAGATATGTTTTCCCCATTACGTCGGATGATATCTTTTTTTCTGTCTAGAAAATACAAATATCCATCCGAATCCATATATCCTATATCACCTGAATACATCCAACCATTTCGATAAGCCTTTTGAGTTTCTTCTGTATTATTCCAGTACCCAAGTGTCAGTGATGGACCCGTGAAAATGATTTCTCCTGACTTAAGTGGCAATTGAGGGGTACCTAATTCATCCACAATCATGACCTTGTGGTTTTCAAACGTTTTTCCACAGGATCCAATTTTGCGATTTCCAACTCGGTTAATTGTTCCAGCGCCTTCTGTCATGCCGAACAACTCAATCATTTCCAAACCCCATCTAGTTTCATATTCTTCTATCTTTTTAGGGTTCGCCTGTGCTCCTACCGCTAAACGTAGTGTGTTATGCTTTTCCTCTTCAGAGACTGTCAATTTTGATAATAATGGTAAAATAGATCCTAAATAAAAGAAAACGGTTGCTTTAAATTTATCTATCTCTTGCCAAAATAAGTTCGGTTGAAATTTATCTAAAAGAACAATACTCGAACCTGAAACGAGGGATGCAGTTACAGTAAGTATTTGAGCGTTCATGTGAAAGAGAGGTAAGTAGGTTAACAGGCGATCAGTTTCTTTAAACTTCACTGCCTCAACTGCGGATTTTGCCAAATGAAAGTAGTATCTATGTGGGCACATAACCCCTTTCGGATTACCTGTAGTGCCTGATGTATATAAAATTGAGGACAAATCATTTTCGTCAGGTATTTCACAATCCAAATAACTCGTTTTCTCTAATAAACTCTCCATAGAAATCCAGCCATTTTGAGATGCACCTGTAGTAATAGTAAATATTATCGACTGACATTCTGATACCGCTGGATTTAATACTTCTTTTATAGCATCACCCTCACCAATTAATCCTACAACTTCACTATCATTCAAGATAAAAGAAACTTCCTTTTTTTGTAATGAAGTATTGATAGGGACCATAATTGCGCCTATTCGATTTAAGGCAAACCAAGTATATAAAAACTCCGGTTTATTTCGAAGATACAAAGCCACCCTATCTCCTTTAGTAATACCTATAGAATAAAGTGAATACGTTAAAGCGTTCACACGTTCATACAAATCTTTATAGGTCAAAGTCTCGCTACTCGTAAATAAATACTCTTTATTTGGTGTATGACTAGCATGATAATCTAATAATTGATTTATTTGATGCAATTTTTCAACCTCCTTTTTCTTTCTCCTTTACAAATAGAGCCATTGAATATCCTTACGAAATGTAAATATTCCCTTTGCTAAAAATTAAATCTCCATATACTCATTTGGAATAACTATAAAAATTCAACTAAATTGTTCTCTCAATATAAACTTTTGAATTTTCCCTGAAGGAGTTCTAGGAAGTTCATCTACAAAAATAATTTGCTTTGGTTTTTTGTAACCTGCGATTTTTCCATCTATAAATGCTAAAATTTCTTTTTCAGATATTACCTCACCTTGTTTTAAAACAATTATTGCGCATACTACCTCGATATATTTTGGATCTGGAATACCAATTACAGCTACATCATGTATAGCCGTATGCCGAATTAGTACGTCTTCAACCTCTACCGCATAAATATTTTCACCACCGCTACGAATCATATCTTTTTTCCGGCCAGATATAGTTAAGTATCCATCTTTATCCAAATACCCTAAGTCTCCAGTATGACACCACCCATTCACAAATGTACTCGCTGTCTCTTCTGGTTTCCTCCAGTATCCCATTGATACTGACGGACTCTTAATGCAAACTTCTCCTACATTTCCATAGCTCAAAACATTTCCTTGATCATCCACAATTTTAATTTCTGTAAACGGCATTGGCTTCCCTACTGAATGTCCTTTCAATTTCACATCTTGTGGATCTAACGAAGCTGCTACAGGGGTCCCCTCTGTAAGCCCATAAACTTGCACAAAATCAATATGTGGAAATAAGTAATGTAATTGTTCAATTGCCCAAGGTACAACGGGGTCTCCCCCTGAAAAGATCCGCTTCAAGCTTGTAAAATCATAAATAGAAAGATCACTTACATTTAGCATGTTATATACCATAAAGGGAAAAAGTAAAATATCTGTCACTTTTTCTTGTTCGACAGTAGACAATACTCTCTCAATATCAAATCCCCCACTCCTTGTTAGTATCACTGTTCCGCCCATCATTAAAACGGATAACGAAATATCTTCCATCGCTCCAACATGATAAAGAGGTCCCGTTGACATTGCGATAGATTGTTCATTAATTCCCCATTTGAGTATTTGCATATTTGCAAACCATAACGTATTCTCATGTGACCAAAGCGCACCTTTAGGTCGACCTGTAGTACCTGATGTATACATCAACATGACTGGATCAGATTTATCAATGTCTATTCCTTTAACTTCGGATGGACTACCTTTTTCTAATACATCCCAACTATTTGTCCAGTTTGCGGAAGTAATATTCTCATTTTCAAGGCATACATACTCTCTTACTTTAATTGAACTTTTAATAGGTTCTATTTTGCCTTGAAGACTTGAATGAAGACAAAGGATCTTAGTTCCAGAATCATTCAAAATATATTTAAACTCTTCACTAGATAATCTAAAATTTATTCTAACTGCGATTGCACCTAGCTTGGCGATTGCAAAATAAAGAGCAAAATACTCGAGGCAGTTATATAAAAGGATCCCTACTCTATCACCTTTTACAATGCCCATTTGTTGTAGTGAATGAGCATATTGATTCGAAATTCGATTTAGATCACCATATGTCCAAGTTTCATTGGACTCTAATTTTAATGCAATTTTTTCAGGAGATATTGTTTGAATCCTACTTTCAACTCTGTTAACTAAATAGCCAACATTCATTTTGAAATCCCTCCTATTCAATTAGCCTTCCATAGCATCTAGCAATTCTTTATCTAACTCCAAATTTGACTTTTGAGTCATTAGAGAGACGGTGATAAATACAATAATAGAAACGGAAAATGCAACTGCACCAATGATTACCCCAGGTGGGAGTAAGATAATCCCATATTTCGCGCAAATCTCTAGTACAAAATTTAATACCAATCCAACGCTTATACTTGAGACAGCTCCATATTTCGTTGCCTTTTTCCAAATTAGCCCCAATACTACAGCTGGGAAAATAGCAGATGCGAAAGTTCCCCAACCAAATACCCCTAATAACGCTACCAATGTATCCATATAAAAAGAGAATAAAGTTGAAATAACAAGTAAACCAACCACCGCTATTCTGTTCCATAACAATTCATTTTTCACTTTAATATTAAATGCTTTTGGTATATCTCTTGTTAAACCCGAAGCACCTAAAGTTACAAAACTTGAACCGGTAGACATGATGGCTGCCAGTAATCCTGCAATTACTAAACCACCTGCAACCGGAGAAGTAAAATGCGTAATAAATACTGTTAATGCCTCATCTGGTGAGGTTAATTCCGGGAAATCGCCTTTAACATAAAGAGAACGAGCAGATAGCCCAATTCCTATAACTAATAGAGTACTCAGTGTATAGGCAAACCCCGCTGTGAATGCTCCCCATTTTAATTGCTTCTGATCTCTTACCATTAAAAACTTTGTTATAAAATGGGGTTGACCAGCGGCCCCTAAACTAAATAAAAAAATCCAGCAAGCAATAGAAACCATTGAAAACGTTCCAAATGGAGAAGCCAATAATGGATCAAAGCTTTTTAGATTCTCAGTAATACTCTGAACACCGCCACCTACATTTAGTGCCATGAAGAAAATAAAGACGGAAACAACAACCATAATGACCCCTTGAAATAGATCCGTATATACACCTGCTAAAATGCCTCCACCTACGCAGTAGAATCCTAAAATGGCAAGTCCAATCAAAGCTCCAACCATTGGAGTTACACCAAATATCGTATGCATAATAATGCCCATCGCCTGAACTTGTGTTCCAAGATAGCCAATTACTCCAAGAGTAACTGCTAATCCAATCCATCCCCTTACGGCTTTACTGTTATATCTTCTTTCCACTACATCACCAAGTGTATATATTTCTCCTAGTTCCCCAACTTTCCACATTCTTTTTCCAACTAAAAACCAAGTTAATGCAAAGCCTAAAGGAGCTGCAATTCCGACCCCAGCTAGAAACCCCATTCCTCCGGAGAATGTTAACCCTGTCCCACCTAACATTCCAAAACCACTTTGAATAGAAGAAAATGCAGCAATAGCCATGACGAACATTCCAAGGTTTTTACCTGCAATTAAAAAATCACTAGTTGTTTTGGTCTTCCCAGTAGCCCAAACCCCAATCAAAACACAAATTAGTAAATAAATAACTGCAATAATAATAATTGTACTATTCACTTACCCACCCCTTATTGTCAGATTCGCCAACCCAATGTAATATTAATTGTTTAACGTTTCCTCTTTTGAGAAGGTCCATGCATATAATAAACAAATTAAATTTGCTAACGGCCAAATACCAAGTATATATAAAGCCATACTCGGAGTTAGTCCAAATATATATTTACTTCCTCCTGTAGGTGTGTCGATTGTTATAATATCCAACCATGCATACAAAATGATATATACAATTACAACTGACACTGGAATCCACATTTTCCAAGGATTTTGTTTTACATTTTTCAAAATCCCAAATAAAATAGCAATGCCAATTACGATTAAATAGGGGTAAAGAATGAATCGCCATGAACCTGTTATCGTCCCAATAAAAGTTATAATGACAAGGCTTAGAAGTGTGTAGATGAGCTTATCGATAAAAGACATATTTCGAACCCTCCTCATAATTTTACAAATCAAAAATTATCCATCTAAATGTTTTTCAACAAAGTTTGTGGTCCGATAAATACTTTTTTAACATGAATGACATAACTCATTTCTAATTACTTCACCGATTTTTCCATATGCAAGATATTTAACAAAATGATAGTTTGTTACTGATTCGATATTCTATGCGTTTGTAAATATTCTTCTTTTAGTTTTGATTTTTGGATTTTTCCAGCTGGTGTCATCGGTACTTAGAACCTCCTCAAATAAGATTCCATTATTCGAAAGTTACTTATTATCCGCCTATAAAGTCAATAATAAATAAGGGCTCTTTTAACTATATTTCAGCCCTTATATTCCACGCCTCACAATTACCGTTAATATCCATATAATCAAGATTTATATTTTTAAAATCCTTCGTTCCTTTTTCCAATTCATCTAGCTATATTCTTCTTATCTGAAATACTCTTTTTACTTTCCATAGCTTGCTTCAAGACCACTTCGAGCATCTATTTGAATTCCATATTGGGGAACAGGATTGTTGACTTAACCTTGCTAACTCTTCCAATCCTTTTACCAAACCCTCGACTACATCTCCCCATTTAACACCAATATTTTCCCCCTAACTATCTCTCTTTATTTACCAATACCTTTATTACCCCAGTCGTCACAGGCTCACCTGTTTGTTTAACAATTTTTTGATTACATGTTACAACACCTGTACCATTTCCTTTGTCTAGTAAATCAGTTACTTCTAGTTCTACATGAATCGTATCATCTATGAATGTTGGATGAATAAAACGAAGATTTTCTATCCCATAAAAAGCGACTATGATATCCGGATCCATTACTTGAAGCCCAGTTGCAACTGACAAAATAAGCATTCCATGCGCAATCCTTTGTTTAAAAGGAGTGTTCTTTTCCGCATATTCCTTATCAGTATGAAGCGGGTACCAATCTCCGCTAAATGCAGAAAACATTACGATATCCGATTCCGTTATAGTACGACCTCTAGAGCACCATGTTTCATTAACTTCAAAGTGTTCAAATTTTTTATTAAACATTTTATCAGCTCCCTTTATTTCCGAATTTTCAGTTTTCTAAATTCGTAAATTTGTTTTCAATACTTTTCCAGTTGCATTTCTAGGTAATTCCTCAACCAATTCAATTTGCTTTGGAATTTTAAAATGGGCCAACTTTCCTTCGCAAAATTTGCGTACATCTAGTAAACTCATTTGCTCATTCGTGTTTTTCAAAGCAATAACTGCTTTCACAGACTCACCCCATATTTCATCTGGATATCCTACAATAGCTACCTCTTTTATATTTGGATGACGGAATAATACTTGCTCAACCTCAATAGGATAG
The DNA here is from genome assembly GCF_030348505.1 of Lysinibacillus sp. G4S2. NCBI lineage: Bacteria > Bacillati > Bacillota > Bacilli > Caryophanales > Bacillaceae > Lysinibacillus > Lysinibacillus sp. G4S2. The sequence goes on from NZ_JAUCFJ010000002.1 coordinate 3,057,486, forward strand.
ACATTTTCTCCTCCAGTAATTATCATATCTTTCATACGATCTACGATATAGATAAAGCCCTCTTCATCCTGTTTAGCAAGATCCCCAGTATAAAACCACCCCTTTCTAATTGCATCTCTTGTTGCTTTCGGCTTATTCCAATATTCAATAAAGATATTAGGTCCTCTCACAATTAACTCTCCGACTTGCCCAACTGGTACTTCTTTATCAAATATATCTACAATTTTAATATCCGTATGCATCGGAGTTTTTCCTACTGAACCATTTTTCCTCATACTATTATCACTATCAAGTACGCAGACCATAGGGGCCGTTTCTGTTAACCCGAATCCTTCAAAGAATGGGATGCCTCGCTTCTGGAAAAATTCAATAATTGTAAGTGGACAAGGAGCCCCACCCGAAATATTAAATTTTAAAGAGCTTAAATTATATTGATCTAGTTTCGTGTATTGTGTAATGGCAAGCCACATTGCAGGGACTAGAAACAACGATGTTATTTTTTCTTTTTCAATGATCTCTAACGTAGATTGCGGATCAAATTTATCCTGCAACACTACCGTCCCACCTTTATACAATGTAGGTGTAATAAATATATTCATCCCGCCGATGTGAAACATTGGTGCTACTCCTAAAGTAATCATATCTTCGGCAATCGGTAAGCTAATGAGACAATTTATAGCATTCCATTGTGTATTACCATGTGTTAAAACTGCTCCTTTTGGTCTTCCAGTCGTTCCTGATGTATACATCATCATGTGTGCATCTTTTAGACCTATTACATACTCTATCTCATCGTTATTTGCTTGAATGAGAAGTTTTTCAAAATCTAAGTCCTTTTCAGTTTGACTTTCTCCAACGCGAATAAAAAAATGTATTTGCGATGTCCTTGATTTCAGCCCATCCACAATAGTTTCAAGTCGATCATCATAAATGAAAATAATCCCACCTGAATCATGAACAACATATTCGACTTCATCAACACTCAATCGGTAATTAATCGGTACAAAAATCGCACCTATTTTCGCACAAGCAAACAACGCTTCCATTAATTCATTTCTGTTAAAGAGCAATGCATTAACCCGATCACCCTTTCTTACGCCGAGATTCATCAGGGAATTTGCCAATCTATTCACTCTGTCATTCAATTCTCGATAAGTAAATCGTTTGTCATTGTAGATGATTGCAGTTTTTTCTGCTTTGCACTCACTATGCTTAACAAGCCAAGAACCGATGCCATTTATCATAAAATATATAATTCCCCTTTCTACTATTCCATCAGATTTATCCCTATAAATAACGCTTCAAATTGTTTAGGTAGTTCTTGTTTTTGACTTTCCCCTTTTGTTGCCATTCATTGAACAAACACAAGCAATTAAATACTTAGTGAAACAGTTGATAGCACGATGATCTACAGGAAAATCTTCCAGCACGTTCATGTACTATACTTTTTTAATTCGACGTAATTTGAAGTTTTTTTGTTAATATTTCATTCATGATTTGTGTTGTTCCTCCACCGATAGATTGAATGCGTGCATCACGCCAATAGCGTTGAATAGGATAATCCATCATATAACCATTTCCGCCGTGAATTTGAAGGGCTTGGTCACATACTCTACTTACCATTTCTGCCGAATATGCTTTTGCCATTGTTGCTTCTGTTGTTACATCGTTGCCTTTGTCATATTGATAAATCGCTCGATACGTAATATGTCTTGCTTTTTCAATTTCAACGGCCATATCTACCATCTTATGTCGAAGTACTTGGAATTGAGTTAGTGGTCCGCCGAATTGTAATCGTTCTTTACTATATCGAATAGCCTCTTCTAGTGCCTTTTCGGCTAGTGTAATACTAGAAAGAGCCATCGTTAATCTTTCCCATTGGAAATTAATCATTACATATTTAAATCCTTCATTCACAGTACCAATCAAATTCTCTTTAGGTACTTTTATATTTTCAAAAAACAATTCACCCGTATCAGATCCATGCCAGCCCAATTTTTCAAGTTTCTTTCCTACAGAGAAACCTTCCCAATCTGTTTCTACTATTAAAAGGCTCATACTACGATGCCCTGGACCATCAGCAGTTTTTGCAGCTACAATTACAAAGTCAGCGTTAACCCCATTTGTAATAAAAGTTTTAGAACCATTTAAGAGATAATGATCACCTTTATCTACCGCTCTTGTAGTTATTGAAGACACATCACTTCCAGTATTCGGCTCAGTTATACCTAATGCGGCAATTTTTTTTCCTTCAATTCCTGGTTTCAAGTATTTTATCTTCTGCTCATCATTACCAAAACGCCAAAGAGGAGTTAATGCAATTCCGATATGAGCAACAATTGAAGCACCTATCCCACTCGATCCGCACTTTGTTAGCTCTTCATTAAAAATAGCATCCATTATAAGATCAGACCCTGCACCTCCGTACTCTACAGGAAACTTAGTTCCCAAGTACCCTAATTGCCCCAGTCTTTCAAATATACTTCTCGGAACTTCTCCCGCTGTTTCCCATTCGCCAACAAATGGAACAATTTCCCTTTCTACGAATTTCCTTACCGAATTACGAAACATGTTATGTTCTTCATTAAACATCCAGTGGGTCATATTATCACTCCCTTTTTTCTAACTTACAGGCCTATTTGTTTCGATATGATTTCTTTCATAATCTCATCTGCTCCAGCACCAATACGATGAAGTCTAGTGTCACGCCAAATGCGTTGAATAGGGTATTCTGACATATAACCATTTCCACCAAATATTTGGAGCGCTCTATCTGCTACCCAATGAGCCATTTGCGCGGCTGCAAGTTTTGACATTGAAATTTCTTTACTCGGTACTTCACCATTTGCAAAACGATATGCCGTCGCATATGTTAATTCCTTGCATATTTCTATGTCCGTTTTCATTTCTACGAGTAGATGGGCAATCACTTGAAAATTAGCGATTGGTTGATTAAACTGACGTCTCGTTTTTGCATATTGATATGCAAGATTATAAGCATATTCCGCCATACCGATTGATCCTGCAGCAGAAATCATTCGTTCCCCTTGTAACTCCCACATAATATAAGAGAAGCCCTTACCTTCTTCTCCAAGTAAATTAGCATCAGGTACTCTAACATTGTCAAAAATCAGTTCGGCAGTATCTGATGAGCGCATGCCCACTTTGTCAAGCCTTTTACTAACAGAAACACCAGGACTGTCAAGATCCACTAAAAATAAACTGATTCCTTTATAACCCGGTTCATCTGACGTTCTTGTAACGAGTGTAATAAAATCAGCACGTGTACCATTCGTTATAAACATTTTAGAGCCATTTATTATCCATTCGTTGCCTTCCTTTCGTGCCCTTGTCTCTATGGAAGCAACGTCTGAACCATGATTTGGCTCAGTTATCCCAATTGCAGCAAGCTTATCACCTTTTATCGCAGGTTTTAGAAATCGTTCTTTTTGATCGGCACTTCCAAATTGATCAATTGGAGGAGTCGCCATGTCAGTTTGCACTGAGATTGCCATTGGGAAACCCCCACAGCCGCATTTTGAAAGTTCTTCTGCAAATACAATACTAGTAAAATAATCTCCGCCTTGTCCTCCAACTTCCTCAGAATAACGTAGTCCAAGAAAACCGAGATCACCCATTCGTTTTAATATTTCTATCGGAAATTCACCCGCAGATTCCCATTCTTCAACAAATGGTTTAACCTCTTTATCTACGAATTTACGGATAGTTTTACGAAGCTGTTCATGTTCTTCGGTAAAGTAAGGTTCGTATGCCATACCCAGACCTCCTATTCTCAAACAATTTTTATCAGCATCTAATTTAATATTTTGATTGCCAGCCCAAGCTAGTTAGTAAAAACAATCTCCACTCTTATCATTCCTGCTGTTTGTCGATTCCTCAGTGAAGCAAGAAAACAAACGACTTCAGCTACACAACCTTCCCCTAAGTTCAATTCAAAGTTATGTCATGTGGATAAAGAACTTTTTTAACTAATTTCCAAGGAGAATTACAACCTCTTGCTCTTGCACGAAGTCACCTTCGGCCACTTTGATTTTTTTGACGACTCCAGTTTCTGTTGCTTCAATTGGAATTTCCATTTTCATTGACTCTAAAATAATTAGTACGTCCCCTATTGATACTGTATTGCCTTCGCAAACCTCTATTTTCCAGACACTTCCGCTCATCGGTGATACTATTTCCATTAGTTTCTCCTCCCTATTTTCCAATCCATTCGGGTTTTCTTATTTCTAAAAATGCGAATACATCTTCTTTTAAATCTTTACTTTAGAAAGATACAATCCTCAATGTCGATAAATTAATCGAAAGACTTCATAAAATCCATTTGCTCTGTATTAAAAGAAGCCTTAAGCCTGTCTTGAACAAAATAGTGTAATTTCTGTTGCCACAAATGCCCTTACCTCTTGACGCAACGCATCTTGTTCAGCTGTAAAATATCCCATTGTTATCCCCCTCGTATTTCCATACGCATTAAATTACTTGCAAAACACTTCCCTAAATTATCAACACGAAGCGATGCTGATCCTCCTCCATCGAGCGCTTCACTCAATACAAAATTTAACGCATAAATTGTTGGTACTTCATAACGCTTAACCTCGCCAAATACAAGGTCTTTAAAATGAGCTGCTACTCGCTCCGGTGTTACTTGGTCAAGAAGTATGTGGTAATCCTTTGCATCCTTCGCAAATACAGCAATGTTGACCTTATTTCCTTTATCACCACAGCGGGCATTTGCGATTGTTCTTAATTGTATCGTCATGAAACCACCTCCAACTCCACTTGCACATGCTGTTCTACTAGTTGACGATTCACTAACGTTGACCACATGCCTAGCAATTGTCTCGGTGGAATCGTAAAGAAGCCCGCTAATGACGGTGGTCCATTTAATGCTAACGGTGGCAAATACCTTTGAATCGCTTGCGCTAATGGTCTTGATTTTGCCTTTACGACAATACGCAAATAAATTTCATTTATATCCTCTGACGGGGGCGTCGCTAATGGTCCGTGCAATGAATTATAGCCAACATAATCAAATTGCAGCTTTTCAAACGGATTGCCTTGCATTTCAATTTTTTGCATAACGATTTCTTGCGCCTTTTGAGCTTTTTTATAGGCATCTGGCCAGCTATAGCCCATTAAAGATTGACCTAAAAAACCATCCTCATAGCCCATCACCACCTTTAAAGTTGATGGTGCAGGCTTTCCTTTAATACCTGTAACACGTACTGTATTGGGCGCGACTTCTGTTAACGTAACCTCTGATAAATCAACAACAACATCCGGTGTTATATAAGCTGACGGATCATGAATTTCATACAATAGCTGCTCACGAACAGTATCAAATGACACGAGTCCACCTGCTTCTTCTATCTTCGTAATCATAAATTCGCCAGATTCCTCGACTTCTGCAATTGGGTAGCCGATAGATTCCATGCCAGGAACCCCTTCCCAATCACCACTGTAATTTCCTCCCGTCGATTGCGCCGAGCATTCAAGTAGATGCCCCATCATAATGCCAGCCGCTAGCTTATCCCATTCATCCTTAGTCCAACCGAATTCATAAATAAGCGGTGCTAAAAACTGAGCAGGGTCAGTTGTGCGACCGGTAATAACAATTTGCGCCCCTTCCTGTAAGGCCTCTACAATTGGCCAAACACCTAAATAGGCATTTGCAAAGAGCCAGTTTTTATCTTCTAATACTAATGGTTCTTTTGTATCTGCATGGGATAAATCTATACCTTGCTCATACCAAGCCGGCAATGTCTCTAGTACATTATCCCCCGTCACCACAGCAATCTTTAAGCCGTCCATCCCAAGCTCCTTGGCAATCCGCATAACCTCATCTTTCGCAGCTATTGGATTAATGCCGCCAGCATTCGTTAGTAGCTTGATACCTTTTTCCTTCACAAACGGTAAAAGGCTTGTTATAGAATTCGTTAAATCTTTTGTATAACCATGTGATGGATTTTTAGCATGATCCTTCGCTAAAATGGCCATTGTCAGCTCGGCTAAACAATCGAAACATAAATATTGTACGTCACCATATTTTGCTGTTAAAACAGCAGGCTCGATCGTATCACCATAGAACCCTTGTGCTGCACCAATTCGAATTTTTCTCATTGCTTCACCCTCTTTTATTCGATTCTAAGTAAGATGTCATCTTCTTGTACGAAGTCTTCTAGCTTTATCCGAATCTCCTTTTCTCAGATTCAATCGGAATTCCTACAGCAACTGCTAACTTCCAAACAACTTCACTAACAGAAATAAAATATTCATAGTTAACTACTCCTGTTATTTTCCTGTCCAATTTGGTTGTCGTTTCTGCAAAAATGCTTGTGCACCTTCCTTTAAATCTGCACTTTTAAAGCTCACTAGACGCATAGTCGCTAAATAGGTCATCGCATCACCTACATCCATTTGTGCTGTTTTTTCAAATGCAGTTAGTGCCATTTTTACAGCAAGTGGACTATAACTAGCTAACTTTTTCGCCCAATTTAGAGCTCGTTGTTGTAGCTCTTCTGCTGGAACGACTTCGTGCAGTAACCCGTAACGAAGTGCCTCCTCGGCAGATAATACACGTGCACTTAGCATTAACTCCATCATTTGACGTTCACCAACAGCTCGGCGTACTAGCGGTAAAATTACATATGGCACAAGTCCTAGCTTAAGCTCTGTTAGACCGAGCTTAGCGTGTTCACTACCAATAGCGATATGACAAAGCGCTGCAATACCCGTTCCACCACCAAGTGCTGCTCCATTAATGGCTCCAATGATCGGTTTCTTCATCACATCTCGTAGTTGAAAGAGCCGTGTGCTTTGTAGGCCATCCTCATACAACGTTGGCACATCCATTTCTAAAAAAGACTGAAACTCTGCTAAATCGCCACCTGCACAAAAGCTCTTGCCAGCGCCAGTAATAATAATCGCCGCAATATGTGAAAGTTCATTTGCTGTCTCAAATGCATGTACAAGCTCTTCTGTTAATTGCGTAGATAGCGCATTATGTGACGTTGGATCATTAAGTGTAATCGTTACAATCGCGCCATCTTCCTGCCAGACTATTTTTTCATATATCATGACTTCACCTCCTATACAGGTTTCACGGCATTTCGTTTTGGCAATGTATAAGTTTGCTTTGTCTCATAATACGCAAAGCGTGCCGTTACCTGCTCGCGCACCTCATCAAAGCCTATTACGTCATCAATAATCATTTGCGATGCTAATTTATAAATATCAATATTCTCACTATATTGCTGACGCTTTTGGCTAATAAAATCTGTTCTTTCCTCCTCTGGAAGCTCGGCAATTTTGCCTGCATAAACGGCGTTAACAGCTGCCTCTGGTCCCATAATGGCAATTTGCGCGCTCGGCAATGCTAGGACAACATCTGCACCAAACGCCGGACCTGCCATCGCATATAAACCTGCACCGTAGCATTTTCGCGCAATCAGTGAAATAATCGGTACCGTTGCCTCGGATAAAGCTGAAATCATTTTCGCACCGTGACGAATGATGCCACCCTGTTCAACCTTCGAGCCAATCATATACCCCGGTACATCAGCAACATATAAAAGTGGAATGTTATAAGCATTGCAAATCATAATAAAGCGCGCTGCTTTGTCTGGCGAATCGATAAATAATGTTCCACCTTTCACTTTTGGCTGATTAGCAATAATTCCGACAACACTGCCCTTCATACGAGCAAATCCGGTAATTAGCTCCTTTGCAAATAATTTTTTATATTCAAACCATGAGCCCTCATCAATTAGCTGATCAATTAGTTCATACATATCAAAAGGTGTATTTTGACTTAATGGAATAATCTCTTCAATACTTCGTCCCTTTATTGGAGGCTTTGCCTCAGCTGTTGGTGGCTTCTTCTCCCAATTCGTCGGCATCAACTGTAAATATGCTTTACACGCCTCAATGGCCTCTTGCTCAGATTGCACAAGTACATCCCCTAAGCCGCTTTTCGCACAATGCATTACGGCACCACCCATATCCTCCATGGACACTTTTTCACCAATGGCCATCTCAACCATTCGTGGTGAACCTAAATATGCACTCGATTGCCCTTCAATCATAATGACTAAATCCGAAAATGCTGGTACATACGCAGCTCCAGCTGGAGATGGACCAAATAAAATCGTAATTTGCGGCACAACACCTGACAATTGAATTTGATTATAAAAAATACGTCCTCCATGACGGCGCCCTGGAAATACCTCTAACTGGTCGGTAATACGTCCTCCAGCTGAGTCAATTAAATACAAAATCGGATACTTTAAAGACATGGCCTTTTCCTGTAAACGAATGTTTTTTTCAACGGATTTTGCTCCCCATGAACCTGCTTTCACCGTCGAATCTGCGGCAATAAAACATACAGGTTTTCCATCAATCTTACCAATACCAGTTATCGTTGCATCACATGGTAGCGATGGATCTAAAGCTTCAGCAAAAATATTATCCTCAATAATAGTTCCCTCATCAAAAAGCTTTGCTAAACGATTCCGTACAAATAATTTACCCTGTGCCTCATTGGCCTTATGTCGTATTGTTTTACCACCTTTTAATATTCGTTGTTTTTGTTCTTGAAAAACTTGAAAGTCATCACGCATAATCTTTCCCCTCCTTCTTACTTTTTATATAAGCAATTTGCGTGCCAAATTGAAAAATAATTATTATATATGCTCTTTTTTCTGCAGCAATTTTAAAATTTACACAGATTATAGGTAACCTCCTTAAGTGTATCTAAGTTATTCTCTCCCCCCACAAAAAAACAGAAATAAACTATTATTTGCTAGATATTTCTACTTAATGTACAATTTACAATAAAGTTGTTTGGTTTTTAAGACACTTGTCCGAACAGTTTGTACACCTTTTTAAGGGGGCGATTTTTTGTTTATTCACGAGTTTATGTCAACGTCATTTATTCGCGTTACACCAACAGCAACCATTAAGGAGGTGATACAGCTATTTGAAGAACAAAAACAAGATCTTGCAATCGTTTATCAACACGAGCAGTTCATCGGTATTGTCACCAAATACTCCTTATATCGCCTGTTATTGCATACAAATTCCCTCCAACAAGTAATTACAGAAGCAATTATTGAAGATGTTTTTACGATAAATGAAAACGATCTGCTCTATGGCGGGCGCCATACCTTGCGAACGCAAAAGCTAAGTAATGTTGTCGTCATTAATGAACAACAGCAAGTAACTGGTGTTATTTCTAAAAATGAAATCATTACAGGCTTTATACATGAGTTAGATTCACATACACAACAACAACGCAATATTTTAAACTACTTACATGACGCGGTGATTACCGTAAATGAGCATATGCAGATTACCTTTATCAATAAATCCTGCAAAGATACTTTTCATACTGAAAAATTAGAAGAGAACGAATTATTAACAGCCTATTTTCCAGATTTTCTTCCCTTAATTCAACGTGTGCTACATACAAAAAAAATGTTAGAGCAAAAGATGCTAATACATCGTTTTTCTTGTCTAGCTTCCATCCTTCCGATGACTATGTTGAACGTAACAACTGGCGTTATTATCGTGCTAAAGGACTTAACAAAATTAGAAAAAATCGCCTCCGAATTAGAGACGACAAAGAAAATGGAACTTGTACTACAAAATGCTTTAGACGCGTCGTATGATGGCGTTGTCATAACAAATAGCCACGGACAAATTACACGCATTAATGATTCACTTTTACACCTGATCGAACGAAATGAAAAGCAGGTACTTTATGAATCTATTTATTCTATTTTCCCTATGCTCCCACCATTTCCAAACGCCTTTAAAGGCATGGTACTTACATTAAAAGAACAACGGGGAATTGTCTCAAGTATTCCGATTCAACAAGAAGGACAGCTTGTTGGTATGCTTTATAAATTTGTATTTCAGCAACTACATGTTTGGAAAGAATTACTTGGACAAATTGACCAATTAGAAGATGAGCTATCCTTTTATCGTGGGGAGCTTGTGAAAGCAGCTAAGCATGATGATCATTTCAATTTAATTGTTACAAATGATCTGCAGCTTATTCAACTCAAGCAACAAGCCTTTAATGTAGCCAAATCTTTGTCGACCATTTTAATTACAGGGGAAAGTGGTACAGGTAAGGAATTATTCGCAAACGGCATTCATCAAGCGTCTGGACGAAGTGGTGCATTCATTAAAATTAACTGCGCTGCTATTCCTGAACAACTCATTGAATCCGAGCTTTTTGGCTATTCGGACGGGGCTTTTACGGGAGCAAAGCGTGGCGGCAAGCCTGGAAAGTTTGAGCTTGCGGAAGGCGGAACTTTATTTTTAGATGAAATTGGTGATATGCCATTACCCATTCAGGTAAAGCTATTACGCGTGTTACAGGAGCGAGAATATGAACGACTTGGTGATACAAAAGTGAAAAAAGCAGATGTACGCATTATCGCAGCAACAAATAAGCACTTGCCAACGCTCATTCAGGAAGGTAGTTTTCGTGAGGACTTATACTATCGTATTCACGTTATTCCATTACACATCCCACCACTACGAGAACGAAAGGGAGATATTCCACTTCTTGTCGAAGCATTACTACACAAAATTTCGATTAAGCATCAGCTACCACCCTATAGAATCGACCAGCATGCACTACAGTTATTATTGCACTATGATTTTGTCGGCAATATTCGCGAGCTAGAAAATATTTTAGAGCGTGCTATCTACTTATCACCGGACACAATGATCAAACAGGAGCATATTATGATTAGCCCAATTATTCGTCCACATGATGAATGTAGTCCTTCACTGCATAAGGATAAAATTGATGAAACAGAACGCCGTGGTATTGTACAGGCCATTAAATCGGCAAACGGCAATAAATCGAAGGCCGCCAAGCTACTCGGCATTAGCCGTTCGACATTTTACTATAAATGCAAGAAATATAATATTTCATAGCTAAAAAACGTATATTTCAGTATAGAGAAAATACTGAGTTATAAAGAAATAATCCCTTCCATTCAAGAGAGTGAAGAATTCACTGTGCATGTTCACTTTTTTGTAGGTGGATTAACTTCTTTATACTAAGAATAGTTCGCAGGAAAAATTAGATATTCTCTTGAAGAACTAACATCATCCACTAGCCACATTAAGATACAAGGCATTCAAGATTATACTTTAAAATAAAATACTTTCCAGTTTATAGGATAATAAAAAGCAGCTGTACTTTCAGCTGCTTTTTAAAGATTTCTCTGCTTTACCTTATAATACGAATGACGCAGGTTAGTGCAAGCAAGATAACATTATAAAATAGTAAAAAAACAGATACGCAGTTTGTAAAGTACTCATTTACTTCATAGGCTTCAACCTTAAAGTATCTAAACAATCAAAATATACGAAAGAGAAATTGTTCAAACTAACTACTATATTTTTCATTTACCATACGTACTAAATACCTCAGTAGCAATCTTAAAGGTAATTTTTTCAAATGTTTGCAATGTAATATTTCTGTCCCCTCTTTCAACATCTGCTAAATACGATGTCTGCAGCCCACACTTCTCTGCTAATTCTTCTCGAGTCAACTTTTTATGTATGCACTCTGGTGGCACATACTTTGAAATGAGGCGAGTGATCGCCATAGACATTTCGAGAAAAAATGACATTTTAGGTTCAAAAAGCTTAATATCTGGATGCTTAGGTATTTCATAACGCCTATTTCCCGTTTTAATTTTAAATTTCTCCTTCATCACTGGTGAGGCTGCGAGTACGATACTACCTGGTTGCTCAAAATTGCCAATAACTGCAATGGGATCTTTCAAGACATCCTTCTATCATGGCAATACAGCTAGCGTAAAAACATTTCATATCAATACAAAAATGTCCTTGTGCGGCAGATTGTCGTAATTCATATCACCTCACGCTTCCGATGTGTAACCGGGAGTATTGCTAGAACATTGTTAATAATAAACGTACGCTTTGCCTGCCTCGTAAAGCAAAATGCTGTAAAGGAATCACCAACAATCTTCATGATTTTCACACGCCTTTTCGTAATGACACCAGACTTCGCTACATACATCATGCTAACTACTTGTTGACGCTGCATTGCTTTTATTAACTGTTCTTTCATCTTAGTTGCTCCTTTTCACTAGCTCTGTTATTACCTGAGCTTTACTTCCCTCCGACAAAAAATTGGTGAGTATAACAGTGCTGTTTTTCACCACAGAACAAACGTTTGTATATTTATTATACGCACATACGTTCCTAATTAGAAGTGGTAATTTAAACTAATTTTTAAGGAGGGTGATGTAGCCTTAGAGGACAAATAAAAAAATAGGCGTTCGTGTAAGCCTACACTAACTTTGGAACATATTCTGTGCTGATGACAAGTATTGAAAATTAATGAGAAAGGATGTAATTATTAGCTCAAATATTGATTATACTTCTCCGTCAACACAGTTCACTTTTGATGTAAATGACAGTACTCTCTTTAAAAAAGATAATCAGAATTATATTAATGTCTTAGGTGTAGAACAATTAAATACGTTAGAAAATACGTCCTTGCTTGATATTTTTCTAAGTAAGGACAATGTGATAGAGCCTCACTATCATCAAAATGCAGCAGAACTTGTTTATTGTGTTTCGGGTGCTGCTATCGTATCTATACTTAACCCGTTTACAAAACAGATTCAAAACTATCCTATAACGCCTGGTCAAGTTGCAAATGTACCGCAAGGCTGGTGGCATTATGAAATAGCTACTGAGGATGACACGCATTTACTAGCAATTTTTGATGCTCCAACTCCTGAAGTCATTTTAGGTTCAGATATATTGAGATTTACACCTTCTAATATTATGGCTCACACTTATTGTTTAGATGAAAAGCAATGGAAGCAAACCATTGCACCTATAATACCGTCAACATATATTGGTCCACCTAAAGACTGCAATCGTGTAAAATCGACTTCTGAAAAGCAAAAAAATCCTGATTGTAAGTGTAAACAGAAGCCCAAGCCTAAGCGTAAACAGCCAAATTATATGAACCCATATCCATATCACTACCCATATGTGTATCCTTATGGCTCATATTATTAATTGCTAAACAATATAGCCTAATAATGCATTGGGTGAACAGCTCTACACCTTCATCGAATAAAAATAAATAAACAGGAAAATCTATAGTTTAAAGTCATAGCTTTGTTACTACTAAAAGAGGTGTAGAAAATGGAATTATTTCCAGTGATCCATACAAATTTTTGGGATGCCGTAATAGCCGTTCCAGCTGTGTTAATTATTACACAGCTAATTAAGGTATTTATGCATGTTCAGCCTAAATATGTTCCAGCAATCGCTCTTGCTATTGGCTTGATTATTTCTATCTTCATTAGCCATAGACACAATCTTATTGCAGGAATATTTATGGGCTTTTTTTATGGTTACGCAGCTATCGGAAACTTTGCCGCATTAAAAACAACCATTAATAGCTTTAAAAATAAGAAATTAAAGGAATAAACCTTTTATTAGCTCATCACTAGAAATTTGGGATGACATTTGTTAAAACGTATGTGCGGTTTTTCGGCTGACCCGAGCGATTCTTCGGTTGACCCGATCTTTTCTCTTGGACACGAGCAGTTCTTCGCCTTACCCGATCACTTTCCTCTTGGACCCGAGCAGTTCTTCGCCTTACCCGATCACTTTCCTCTTGAACCCGAGCAGTTCTTCGGCTGACCCGATCACTTTTCTTGTGGACCCGAGCGAATCTTCGGCTGACCCGATCACTTTTCTTGTGGACCCGAGCGAATCTTCGGCTGACCCGATCACTTTTTTCGTGGACCCGAGCAGTTCTTCAAATGACCCGATCACTTTTTTCGTGAACCCGAGCGGTTTTTCGGCTAACCCGATCACTTTTCTCTCGGACCCGAGCAGTTCTTCGGCTAACCCGATCACTTTTCTCTCGGACCCGAGCAGTTCCCCGGCTAACCCAATCACTTTTCTCTTGAACCCGAGCAGTCCACCCGCCGACCCGAGCAAGATGACCCTTTTATTGTAAAAAATGATTAGAATTTCATTAATTAGCACATCCTAATCTCAAATAAATGAACGATAACATGAGTTAGGACGTGTAACTATGGAATTGGTAAATGGACAGCTAGAATCATTACGTTTTAAGGAGATTTTTAAGATTTGGACACAGCTCAGCGTTAATAATGGCTATATCGCTTCAAATCATGCGTTTTTTAAGCACACTGTTGATAAAAATTTGAAGGCTATCATCGTAGAATTTATTCAATGTTTAAAAGAGGAAAATAAACAGCTAACCGCGTTATTAAAGGATAATGGAGTGCTTGCCCCGTCTACAGCAATCGACTACGGAAAGTTGAAAATGGGAGATATTCGAGGGAAAACAGCTATTAATGATACAGAAATCAGCGCCATTGTAGCAATGAATATTGCTTCTTCTGTTATTACAGTGAGCCAAGCTTTAGAAATTTCTATTAAGAAGAAAGATACTACAAAATATGGAGAGCTTCATATGAGGTATGCCATACTCGGTGCTAAACTGGTACAGCTAAGTAAAGATAAAGGGTGGTTACTGGCCCCTGCTACTATTTAATGTAAAAGAGCGCTCGTTTCCACAAAAACGAGCGCTCTTTTACGTATTATCTTCTTCTCACAAACAATAGCTTATACCACTGATTCACTAGGAATGGGAACACAGACAAACTATATATAAAACCTAATTGTGCTGGACTTAAAATGGCAACTTCAAACACACCTGTCAGCATCGGGATAAGCAATACTGCATGTAAACTTAATAAACCGATAAAAAATGCTAGCCACGTATATTTATTTGAAAATACTCCAATGGCAAAAATAGATTCTTTAGATCTGGAGTTGAAGCCATGCACTAATCGTGATAAGCATAATGTTGTAAACGCCATAGTGCTCGCCGTTAACGTATCTCCTGTTGACAACCCGATTTGAAAGGCAACAATTGTGGAAATAGCAATTAGTAACCCTTCGAGCACTACTTGGATTGTAAATGCTTTGTTTAATAGTGGCGTATGAATATTTCTAGGCTTGTCCTTCATTGTTTTTTTATTATTCGGCTCTAAACCGATGGCAATCGCTGGCAGACTATCGGTTAGTAAGTTTATAAACAACAAATGCACCGGCGCGAAAGGAACTGGTAAGCCTAAAATGGTTGCATATAAAACAACAAAAATCGCACCTGCATTCCCTGATAATAAGAACAGGATAGCATTTTTAATATTCGTATAGATGCTTCTTCCATTTGCGATAGACTTGACAATCGTTGAAAAATTATCATCCGTTAAGATCATAGAGGAAGCATCCTTCGCTACCTCTGTGCCGGTGATGCCCATCGCCACACCAATATCAGCTTGTTTTAGGGCAGGGCCATCATTAACACCATCTCCCGTCATGGCAACGACCTTTCCCGTTTCCTGCCATGCTTTAACGATGCGAATTTTTTGTTCTGGTGTTACGCGGGCATAAACAGAGAAATCTTTAACCTTTTCTTGCAGTTGTTGATCCGTTAAATCTTCAATTTCATGCCCTTCAATCGCTTCTGATGGATCATTTAAAATACCGATTTGACTAGCAATAGCCATTGCCGTAATTTTATGATCACCGGTAATCATCACCGGTTTGATACCAGCTTTTATACAGTTTTCAACCGCTCCTTTAGATTCTTTTCTTGGAGGATCCATCATAGCGACTAAACCAACAAAGATTAAATCTTTTTCCGCTCTCACATCAATTGCGTGATTTCCCTTTACCTCTTTGTAGGCAATTGCTAGCACCCTTAACCCATTCATAGAAAAATCACGATTCACTGCTTCGATTTTTTGACGCTGTTGTTTTGTAATATTAAAAATACCATTTGAAGTTTCGATTTTCACAATTTTAGGTAAAAGGACATCTAACGCTCCTTTTGTAATCATGATAGATTGCTGATCAATAGTATTTACCGTACTCATGAGCTTTCTATCTGAATCAAAAGGGATTTCGGCCACTCTTGGATAATGATCTCTTACCAGTAATTCGTCAAAATCATATTGCTTCCCTAATTTTACGAGTGCAATCTCAGTAGGATCACCGATTTCTTTACCGTCCCTTTCCACAGCATCACTACATAATATTGCCTTTAACATCAGATTTTCCTCGACTGCATTTCTAGTGTTTAACCGATCATATGGAATAATTTTTTCATCCACATATACCCCTTGAACAACCATTTTATTTTCAGTTAATGTTCCTGTTTTATCTGAACAAATGACAGATACACTTCCAAGGCTTTCAACGGCATAGAGCTTTCGTATAATGGCATTTTCCTTTGCCATTTTTTGTGTCCCAAACGCCAGTACAATGGTCACAATCGAGCTCAATGCTTCTGGAATTGCTGCCACGGCAAGTGAAACAGCAAACATAAACGATTCTACAAGCGCACGTCCTCGAACAAGGTCAATCACGAAAATAGCTAGACAGATTAACGTAATACCTAAAGCTAATTTTTCTCCAAACTGATCTAAACTTACTTGTAAAGGTGTTTTTTTCTCTTTCGCAGTATCTAGTAAATTGGCAATTTTGCCGATTTCCGTTTGCATACCGATTGCCGTAACTAGAACAATACCACGACCATTTGTCACAAAACTTCCAGAGTATACCATGTTCTTTTTATCAGCAACAGTTACATTGCTTTCTTTGATGGGATCTATAATTTTCGCTACAGCGATGGATTCACCTGTCAATGAGCTTTCATTGATATGCAAATTATGACTTTCTAATAATCTCCCATCTGCATTTATATAATCGCCAGCCTCTAAATAAAGCAGATCTCCGACGACTATATCTTCCGAAGAAACCTCTATTAGCTGATTATTTCGCATTACCTTTGCAATTGGAGAGGTTAAGGCTTTTAAATTATCCAAAGACTGTTCTGCCTTGACATGTTGTACAGTGCCTAGAATAGCGTTTAAAATAACGACAATCATAATGACAATCGTGCTTTCTACTTCCCCTAATAGAAATGAAACGAAAGCAGCAATAATTAAAATAATGACTAATAAATCTTTAAACTGTCCAAAGAAAACGGCGAATGTACTTGTTTTTTTGCCTTCTTCTAATACATTTAAGCCGTATACCTCTTGCCTCTTTTGAACGTCATAATCACTCAATCCTTGATCTGTCACATTCAAAGTTCTCATAACTTCAGCCGATGATTGTTGATGATATTCTGACATTCGATTCCCCCTCCATTTGAATTTATTGAACTATCCTGTCAATAAAAGAAACTCTCGGTACTCACCCTATTCTGAACGCTTTCCTCCTTACTAGATTAAGGAAAAAATGTTTGTATTAGGCTCATCACCAAAAGTTGTGGATGACATTTTTTAAAATATATGCGCTGTATTTTAGTTGATTGTAGTGGAGACTGGGCGACTCCTTGGGGATCAGCGTCACAGATGAGACCCTGGAGCGAGCAACGCGAGTGAAGCGGCTCATCGGACGCCCCCAGGAAAGCGCCCAGTCGGAACGGGAATCAACCACACATTTTGGTGAAGAGCCTTGTATTAGTTAATCAATTTAGATTCCTATTAGTAGATTTCTTGAATTACCTTAAATTCACTTGAATATATAAATCATCAGAATCTCTATCTACTTGGCTCTAAAATACTTTAACTACAACAATCTATTCCTTGTCCTATTCCAGTATGATAATAATCGCTATGGAAATTAATTAAATATAACGTAACTTCAATAATCTACTCTTGCTAGCTATAACATAAAAAAGACATTTGGAATATGGCTACTCCAAATGCCTTTGTCACATGCATAAACTCCCTAATAGACCAGTCCTGCAATTATTTAATTATTTTACTTGTTTCTCTTTATTCGCTACTAATAAATAATCAAGTGCACTCATTCTAGTAAGTTTATGCGTGAACTTTATAGCATCTGCTTGAGAATCAAACATAAAGTTTTCGAGTTCGTCTGTTGGTATATATTGATCAGCAATTTTTCTTTTTAATTTTCGTACAGATAGAGTGTGGGAATCCTCTTCATATAAAATAATAGCACCCACATTGCGGTAAAGCGTCTGGTCAATCGTTGCGACAACTTTCACATTTAATCCGTTAAACTCTGTTAAATCTATTTGCATGTATTTACCAACCCCCTCTAAACTTACATTCTATCTCTAGCGATCATTGTCCTTCTTTTCCAGCAGCATTTTTGGATATTTCATCTCGCTCTAAAATCTATGAGTTGTTGTGAGCCGAATTCAACCCTAACTTAGTCTCATCTGAAACTGGTGCTCTTTTTAAAGAGAAAATAGCACAGCCTAAAGCACATAAAACTAAAACGGCGCCGAAGCTAGCTAAATGCATAACAGACCCTGTAACAGTAAACATAGCTCCACCAACAGCTGAACCTATAGATATCCCGATTTGTAATGCAGCTGTATTTAAGCTTTGTTGAATATCAGATGTTTTTGGATCAATTTGTATTAAATAATTTTGTAATGGAGGTGTAAGTGCCCAGCTAAGTGCACCCCATAAAACTGTAACAACTAAAAAGAGTGGTAAAGCGACAATCGTATAAGGAATAATAAATAATACAACGGCAAATGTTGATACAACAAGTAAAATTGCTTTTCCAGTACCAATTGTATCACTTAACCAACCACCAAGAGCATTCCCACTGACAGAAGCGATCCCGAAGATTAAATAACAAATACTAATCCAAGAGGCGTTCATATCAAATGCTTCTACTAAAAATGGTGTTAAATAAGCATATAACATATAATGACCAGCTAGCATAAACAATGTTGTTAATTGCGCACTAAAGATTTTTAAATTTGCTAATGATTTAATTTGTGCCTTTAATGGAACAACTTCTACAACTGGCATTTTTTCAAGTAGTAACGCAATAAGAATCATTGATATAGCTGAAAGAAGAGCGATCCCTAAAAATACAGCTCGCCAACCAAATGCCTCTGTCACAAATATCCCCACTGGGACACCGATGACAAGTGCCGAACTTACACCTACAAAAACAAGACCTAAAGCTTTTGCACGATGTCTTGGCTCAACAATTTTTGTTGTAATCGTTAAGGATAAAACAATAACCAACGCTGTACTCATCGCGGTAAAAATTCTAGCAATCATAACTGTCGTGAATGTCGTACTAAAATAAGTCATAAGATTTCCTAAAGTAAAAATAAATAAAGAAATAAGATAAAGGCGCTTCCTTTCCACTTTTGCCGTTAATGATAAAAGGACAGGCGCAGATATTGCATAGACGAGAGCAAAAACAGTAATCAATTGTCCTGCTGTTGCTAAGGACACATTTAAATCCTCGGCAATTGCTGGTAATATACCACCCACAATCAATTCCACCAATCCTACTGTAAAGGTAGTAACGGCAAGAATATAAACTCTCCAATTCATAATAATCACCCTTCTAACCTTCATTTTTGTAGGGAGGGTTTTCTATATATGTCTAAACATCTACCGAATAAAGACAAAAAAAATCCTGACTACAAAAATGAAGCAAAATTTTTGTAGTCAGGATTTTATGGTTCCTGGTAGAGACCCTCAATCCATATCATTGAGGTTATACAGATCAAAATATTTACTTTAGCTATAGTAGCATATTGAATTTTACATGACAACCATTTTTATGAATCTACTTCATCCACTCTTCTTTCTCATCTAAAAAACGATTCGTTATAGCACTCTCCATCATCAAAATTCAATTTATCATGGCAACCACCTAGCTACTTTCATCAAAAAAAATCCATTAACAAGAGATAAATTTTAGATTTTACTTATAATTCTTCAAGTTTGAACATACATAATAAAATAACAGAATATTGCGAGGTGATTGTTTGCGTATATTAGGTTTAGTATGCTATTTTCTAATGTTGTTTTATGGCGTAGAACTAGTAGTAGAAGAGCTCACAATCGATGAACCAGCAATCAATTCCCCAAGTCTGAGCAAACAGCAAATCCCCATAAAAGAAACTGTTGAAGATTCAACAGTTTGTGTCTATTACCCCTCTTATAAAGTTTGCAAAGCATTAGCAGATAACGAATACAGGAACAAATAAGCTAGAACTTTAACCTAAACGAAAAAAGGCTGGGACATAAGTATATTTTCAAAGTAAAATTAAAAAATTTCACATCAGAAAAGCGCGAGAAATCAATTTTAGAAACGTTGATTTCTCGCGCTTTTTTAGGTTTTGACCAGTTATGTTCCAGCCTCTTTTTCACTAATTTATTTTGGACCGAAATGGAAATGACTAAATGGATATAGTGTTACTTTAGCTTCACCATAAATGGCATCTTCAGAAATTAAACCATAATGACGGCTATCGTAACTTTTCAGACGGTTGTCCCCTAGTACAAAATACATACCTTCAGGCACTTTTTTCTCTTTTAGTAATTGCTCTAACGTGAAATTTTCTGTAATGCGTAATTGATTAGGATCATCTGTTTGACGATTTACATAATCTTCTTTATAAGCTTTACCATTTACATACAAAACGTCGTCCTTCATTTCAACTGTATCACCTGGCAAGCCAATTACTCGTTTAATATATAGTTCATCTTCTGTTGGTGATTGAAAAACAATTTGATCAAAGCGATCAATTTTACTCATTTTACTTACAATAATAATATCCTTATCATGATAAGTCGGGTACATAGAAGCACCCTGCACTTTAATCGGTGCAAATAAAAATTGCTTACAGCCTAAAACAACTACAGCAGTAATGACAATAATTTTAAGATAAGATAGTAATTCTTTTTTAAAACTTGTTTTCTCTTCTTGCATGTTCATTCCCCGATACTGTTTTTTTTATAGTATAACATTTTCTACAGTATATTGACGAATTAATCACATAAATTGTTTCAAGTTCAGAAAAATGGTTTATCACCATATCCTGAGGTTGATTTCCTTCAGTGGGGCATCCGATAAACCGCTTCGCTCAATCAACTTTTATATGGCTCATCACCATAACGAGGGGTTGATTTCCGTTCCGCCTGTGGGCCCCCAGGCGGAACGAAGATCAACTAATATACAGCGCATATATTTCAAAAAAATGTCAGCCTTAACTTTTGATAATTAGCCAAAAAAATAGACAAAGCTACATTAACTTTGCCTAGATATCTTCTATTTTTTTGTTTTCACGATTATGAATGGTTTTTTACGTAGTAGAGTGATGCTGCTCATTCCATAAATCTACTGCTAAAACAATACCTGCATGTAATGCCACTGCTAATAAAATTGTGCCTATAATCATCACAATCACTCCCTCAACCATTTCTAAGATGATTATACACCCAATTTTCTGATATTTCAAATAAAATAAAAAATCATTCAACTAGGCATGCACCCTACCTGAATGATTTTTTATGTTTCACATGAAAATTTTCAAGCACAATAGTTGTAAATGTCGGATAGCTGAACTGACTGGATTTTTTTGAACTTTGCGTTTAGGCACATAGCTTTGCATGCAATTATTGAGAGCTGTATACCTAAGCACCTGGGTCCTCCCATTCATTCATCTCCCTCCCTTCATTGCCAAAAGTTTCACAACTATTATGCTCAAATCCTTACTTCTTACAATTTATTGCAAATGGGCTTTTAATTCCGATTGAATTTTGCCGAGCTCTGTCTCATCAGGAACGTAATACCATATGTTATTAACTCTTTCGCCACCCTCTGCTTCAAATGATAGCTGATCAATATTGCCATCCATTTTTTTATAAATACTTTGTAGCTGGATTAAATCCTTCATCGTAAAATTCATACGGACATTATCGCCTACTACATCAAGCATATCTGTAGCCTTTAATAATATTGATGGTGTCGTCGAAGCTTTTTTCAGAACTGCCTCAATAATTTGTCGTTGGCGAATTTGACGACCAAAATCACCGCGGGGATCTTCATAACGAATACGTGAAAAAATTAGTGCCTCCTCACCGTTTAAAGTAATCTCTCCCTTTGGATAATGATGCTTATCATAAGTTAATTCCATGTCATTATCAATCGTTATCCCACCAATTGTGTCGATAATTTGCAGGAAGCCCTCCATATTAACATACACATAATAATCAATGGGAATATCTAAAAAATGCTCCACCGTATCCACAGCCATTGGGACGCCTCCAAATGCATAAGCATGATTAATTTTATCAACGGAATCATGGCCGATAATTTCTGTACGAGTATCTCGTGGTATACTAAGCATCTTCATTGTTTGTTTTTCAGGGTTCACCGTAACGACAATCATCGTGTCTGAACGTCCACTATCATTTTTACGTTCATCCACTCCAAGCATTAACACAGAAAATGGTTCTTTTTTTGTCACTGTTTTTTGTTCTTGTGCTTCACCATCTGTCGTTTCTAATAATGGTGTATTTATTTTATTCATCGTTTTCTGGATTGTATAATAAGCAGTACCAATAAAAATTAAAAAAATTGCTAATAAGCTGCCTACTATCCAAAGCCAGATTTTTTTCTTACTCTTTTTTTCCTTAGAACGCTTCATATTTTTTTCCATACATAAGTCCTTTCTTGCTTATCAAATTTACCCCTCTTTTTGACGTTTTAAGTTGGAAAAAAGTTTATATAGTCTATTTATATGCATACTGGACGAAAAAAAGACGTACACTAGTATTTACTATATGTACAACAGACTATTCTTTGATTGTTAACTTATATAAAAGACATACATTTTAACAAATATCGTCATTTTATCTCCAACAAAAAGCCGTTTCACACCGAAACGACTTTTAATTTACACGCCTTTGTCTTGTATTCCTTGCACTAATTTTTCTTGAATCAGCAAATATTGTGCGATTTCTTCATCATTCAACACTTCAAAAAGCTGTATAAAAACTTCTTGTCCAATTGATTGAGCTTTCGCTAAGGCTTTTTCACCTTCATCCGTTATTTGTAAACGAATTGTACGACGATCAGATGGATCATATAATCTTTCTGCTAAACCGAGCTTTACTAATTTTTCAGCAATACTCGTCATTGCCCCTTTTGTATAGCCAAGCGTTCCTGCTAACTCAGCCTGCTTCTGCGGACCTTTTGCGTGTAACTCACTTAATACTAAAATGGGTGATATCCCTAACGGATATGGAAACGCTTTTGTAAAACGGATAATATTAGCATTATTCATCTGTTCAATCATATGGATAAGCTTAAAAATATTTGTTTGTGTCAAAAAAATCCTCCTTGAACCCTAAGAAATTAGTGAAACATCACTAAACCCCGTTCAGTATAATTGACATTGAGAATTATCTGGAGCTAAAAAAACAGCTGCACGTCTATTCTTATTGAAAAAGCGACTAAGCGGATTTTATTTTTAGCCGCTTCATAATACTTAACCTTGTACACCTATGAATTAGCAGGTGATTAATATGCATTTAGTTTAACATTAACCAAATGCAATAAAACTACGCTGTTCAAATCTTACATTTCATTTGCAATCTGCTTGACAATCTCGTCGATGGATGGGATAGCTGAAGTTTTGTTGGCTTGTGTTAAAATACTAAAAATATACCACTTGCCACTTTTACCTTTTACGTAACCACTCAAAGAATAAGTTCCAGAAATATAGCCCGTTTTTGCAGATACACTATAGCCCTTCATACGATTTTCTAAAGTTGCACCAACAAGCGCACCCTTTCTCCCTGCATGCGGTAATGCATCTAAATATGAGTAATACCAGGGTTTACTTCGAACTTTATATAATAATAGACTTTCTTGCATACTACTTACTCGATTTTGATGACTTAAACCTGAACCATCTTCAAAATACCATTGATCCATATTGAGCCCAATATCATTACCGTATGTACGAATTGCTTGAATGCCTGCAGACCAGCTTCCTTCACCAAGTAGTTCTCGTCCGATCTGTTTTGTAAACATATCACCCATACCATTAAGACTTAGCTTTAAAAATTTAAAGTTAATATCCTGTAATGGCTTTGAATAGGAAATACCTACTCGTTGTGCATTTTCAGGTACCTTCCCAATTTCAAGTGGCATTGTTTGGATACCTTTTGCTACTAATTTTTCCCGAAATACATCAAGTGTATACAGAGTTGGATCAAAGACAGTTACATATGTATTCTTCTGAGAACCTGCTGGTAAGTTACCTGTTATAATGATTCGATCTGTACCATATTCTCTTGTAATTTTCACAGTACTTTTCTCGCCCTTTTTAACAATTTTTGTTTTGTTAACAACAGGAATGGTACTTGCAAACGGAACAAGCTGAACATTAGCCGTATTGCCAACCTTTGAGCCTGTCATTTTCACTTGCACAGTTGCAATATCATATTGCTCATTTGGCGAAATCGTTAATGCCGAAATACGTGAAGCATAAGGTAATGCCTCTTCTTGCGGTACAATTCCCTTCGGTAAACGATCTGTATCAAACCACGTATCATCCGCAATTAAGGAACCTGTAACTTTCGATATCCCCATTTTCTTCAGTCCATTAGCAAGTGATTCTAAATGGATAGGCAAAAGCGTTGGGTCTCCCCCGCCCTGTAAATAAATATTGCCTTGAAGTACACCGTCTTCAATTGGACCATCGACATAGACTTTCGTTTCAAAGCGATAATCAGGTCCAAGTAAATCTAATGCAGCAGCACTGACCAAAATTTTATGAGAAGAAGCAGGACGTATCATTTTTTCACCATTTTTATTGTAAAGTACATCCCCTTTTTCCGTATCTCGTACGGTAATGCTGTACTCGTTATTCTTCCAATTTTTCGCAATGATGTTATTCACTTTTGTTGTCATTGTTTGCTCACTTGCTTCAGCCTTTTCAAGAAAGGTTATTGGTAAGCAGCAAACCATAAAAATCATCGTTAATAAAGGTATTTTCTTTTTCATAGACCCTCCTAATAGCAAATTTCTACATGGTTTTATTTTACGGAAAAATTTAGCATTTTTCAACAAATCAATTATGCCTAGGCATAATTACGTCCGCTTTCGCTACAAAAAATATTTACCAAAATAAGTTAAACTCATTTTTCTACGCAAAAAACTTTCATGGATTGGGTTTACAGCCCGAAAATCCATGGGTGTTTTATTTTACAAAGAGGCACTTCACAAAAATATGTACGCGTCGGCGTTGGCATGGCCTAAATGTCTTTTATACTAGCTTATTTTTTTAGATTTTAGTATGAACCCTGACAAATAACATGGCATCTTTTTATTCGATAAGAATAAACTGTAGTAGCTAGCTAGCAAATCACTTTCAGGAAAGGAGTTGGTTACAATGGGTGCTAAATGGATAAAAATTTCTGTCATGTATTTGGTGATTGTTTTGGCTTTTGGACTGTTTATGCATTATACAATTCAACTTCAATGGACGGCTACACATGCCCACATTGGTGTGTTAGGTTGGCTGACAACTGGTTTTATTGGTTTAATTTATTCAATTTATAAGAATGCAGCCGAGACCGGGCTGGCCAAGGCACAATATTGGCTTTACAATATTGGATTGCCGTTCCTCTTAATCGGTATGATGATGGTTTATCTTGATGTGCCACGCTGGTTATTTGAGCTCTTCGTATCAGGTGGGGGCATCGCTGTAGCAATTTCAGCACTATTATTTGTTGTCAATGTCTTTAAACATGTAAAATAGTACATTTTAAATAGCAAGGCCCCACTTTTTTAGCAAAGTGGGGCTTTATTCATACCATTAGTAAGTGTTAATAACTATTTCGCAACAACTATTCAACTTATTATTGCAATGAATTCGCCTGCATTTGATACATCTTTTCGTAAATACCGCCCTGTTCTAAAAGTTCGTCATGTGTGCCACGCTCAACAATTTTACCTCGGTCTAAAACAAGAATACGATCCGCATTTTTAATAGTAGAAAGTCGATGAGCGATAATAAATGTTGTACGTCCTTTTTTCAACACATCCATTGCATGTTGAATAATCTCCTCTGTTTCCGTATCAATATTAGACGTAGCTTCATCTAATATTAAAATAGCCGGGTCAAAGGCAAGAGCACGTGCAAAGGAAATTAACTGACGCTGCCCAGATGACAATGTGCTCCCCTTCTCAATAACAGGCTCATCATAGCCATTTGGCAAATTCGTTAATACACGTTCCCCACCAACAGCCTTTAATGAGGCTTCTATCTTTTCACGTGAAATTTTAGGGTTGTTTAGGCTGACGTTTGAAGCAATAGTACCTGTAAATAAGTATGGATCCTGAAGAACAATGCCCATATGTTCACGCATTGTTTGACGAGGAACCGAAGTAATATCAATTCCATCAATCGAAATTTTCCCTTTAGATGGGTCATAGAAGCGGAACAATAAGTTCATAATCGAACTTTTCCCAGATCCTGTATGGCCTACTAAAGCAATTGTTTCGCCTTGATGTGCCTCAAAAGATAGATTTTTCAATACATATTCATCATTTTTATAAGCAAAGGAAACATCTTCGAACACTACATTTCCTTTATAACGAGGTAAACTTTTTTCAGATACAGGTTCCCCGTTAATATCTAACACCTCAAACACACGCTTTCCTGCAACAAGCGAGCGCTCAAGCTGAGAAAATTGATTGACGATATTCGTTATTGGATTAAATAATCTCGTTAAATAATCAACAAAGGCATATAAAGTCCCTGCAGAAATAGCTTCTGTTGCCGTAAATGACTGTGTACCAAAGTAGAAAATAAAGATCGTAAACATAATGAGTCTTAATGTATTAACAAGGTTGAAGGAAGTTGCAGAATCAAGGAAAAGTAGCTTGCGTTCATATGCATAATGCTCATTATTCATGTCATCAAATTCCTTCGTCATTTGTTGCTCACGGCGGAATGCCTGAATAATCGTCATTCCTTGAATAGATTCATTTATCATTGCGTTAATATCGGCAATTTTCGTTCTGATCACATCATTATATTTCGAGGCAACTTTACGATATAAAATCATCCATAAATAAACGACCGGTACCATCGTTAATGCTAGGAATGCCATTTTCCAGTTTAAAATGAAAAGTGCGATATAAACACCCACAATAGAAATTAAGCTCGTAACGAAGTTTGAAAGTACCTGTACATATAAATTACGAACAGCCTCCGTATCATTCGTTACACGTGCGACAATTTTCCCCGCTGGTAAATTATCGAAGTATTGAATTGGCAATGTTTGAATATGCTCAAAGACATCCTTACGTAATTTTTGTACAACACGGTTCGCACCCATTTGTAAATAGATATACATAAAATAGCGTAAAACAGCTGTAGCTATTGCTAAAATTAAATAGACAAGTAACAGCCAAGTAATTGGTTTTAATTTGATGTTTCCAATTGTCATGTAATTATCAATGATGTGCTTTGCAATAAATGGTCCAACAAGCTCCGTAAAAACGGCGATTGTTAAGAAAAATAATCCAAGTAATATCGGTTTTTTAAAATACATTGCGTAGTGTATTAAACGTTGATTCGTACTCATGAGGCACCTCCTTCTAGCTGCTGACGGTCAAATTGCTCTTTATACCATCCTTGTTGTGAAAGAAGCTGCTCATGTGTTCCCTGCTCTACAATTTGGCCTTCATCTAGCACGATAATTAAGTCAGCATGCTGGATTCCTGATAAACGGTGTGTTGTAATAATCGTCGTTTTGTCTTGTCGTTCTCGCTGTATATTTTCAATAATTTTTGCCTCTGTCTTTGCGTCTACGGCCGAAAGTGAGTCATCAAGCATTAAAATTTCAGGGTCCTTAATAAGGGCGCGCGCTATTGACACACGTTGCTTTTGACCACCCGAAAGAGATACACCCTTTTCACCAACAAGTGTCTCAAGACCCATCGGTAAATTTTCCAAATCCTTTTCAAAGTATGCTGCACGAATCGCCTGCTGCAATTCAGCTTGTGTCGCATCTTCTTTCCCAAATAAAACATTTTCACGAATGGTACGTGAGAATAGAACATGATCTTGTGGTACATAACCAATCCAGTCGAGTAACTGCTCCTTCGTCTGTGCAGTAATATCGACTCCATCAATCGATAGCTGCCCCTCGCCGATTGGATACTCGCGTAATAATTGTCGTAGGAAGGTCGTTTTCCCCGCTCCAGTTTTACCAACAATCCCAAGTGTTTGCCCCTTTTTCAACGACAACGAAATTTGTTGAAGGTTTTTCACCTGACTCATTGGATATTTGAATGTTAAATCATCAAAGCCAATCGCATTTGGCGTCGCAATCGTTTGTGGATTCGCAATATTCCGAACATCTGCCTCGTAGTTTAGCGTTTCCTGTACACGATCAAGAGAAGCGCTTCCTTGCTGCATCACATTGATCAGTTCTCCAATTGCAAATATTGGCCAAACTGCTAGCCCTAAGTAAACATTGAACGTTACAAGCTGCCCAACTGTCATAGCCTCAGTCGCTACTAAATGAGCACCGTAGCCAAGGGCAACAACATAACTAATCCCAGTACCGACCTTTGTAATCGGTCCAAATAAGGCGTTTATTTTTGCAGTATGCATATTTTTTTCATACACAATCTCGCTCATCTCTGCAAAATTTGCCTCATCCTTTTTTTCTTGCACATATGCGCGCACAACTCTCACACCTGCAACGGACTCTAGAACACTGTCATTCAGCTCACCAAAAACATCCTGTGCCTTCATATAACGTTCATGCACAATTTTCCCTAAATATTGAATAAGGATGGCCATGACCGGCACTGGCAACATTGCAAAAAATGTAAGCTTCCACGAAATCATATAACCCATGGCAAAAATAATACAACCCATATAGATTGTAGAATCAATTAGTGTCATAATTCCGAAGCCCGCAGTTAGTGACACTGCGTTTAAATCGTTCGTCGCACGTGCCATTAAATCTCCAGTACGATTTTTTTCATAAAACGTTGGCGTCATGCGTAGAAAATGCTGCATAAGGTTCCGACGTAAAATTTTCTCTAGGTTAATAGCCCCTTCAAATAGTCTGAATTGCCATACAAAATTAAGGGCATAACCGCTAATAATGATGCCAACAAAAATCAAAATATACTTTGTTAAAATAGCTGGTGTCATTTCTCCAGCAGTCAATATATCAATAATTGACCCTAGTAAATACGGTGGAACAACTTCCAAGCCACTGGCAATTATTAAAAGTACAATTGCTAGAGTATATTGCTTCCAGTACTTCTTAAAAAACCAGCCTAATTTACTTAAAACATCAAACATACATTATAACCTTCTTTCTCCATTGCTGTTGAGGCTTTACTACCCACTATCTAGACATTCCTTTTTGAAAATCATTTTTAGTACTGTGTTTCGCATACTACATACACTCCTTTTTTTGTTATCACTACAACCTTTTTTGCAATAAAAAAGACACATACCCCTAAAAAAGAGCATGTGTCTCTTAATAAAAGGCAAGGTGTAACCCATACCTTTTGCTGCAATGTAAAATATGAAGCTAGAAGACATGGACAATGTATGTAGTTGTTTGTTTATATGATACTGGTAAAACTAACATTGTCATGACCTCCTTCGCTTAGTTTGTTATAGTGTTCTTGAAGATTATCACACTTTAGAAATATCTGTCAACTAACCCACTGTTATTTTTTACTTTTTTCAGAAAATTATTAGCACTTTAAAGCAATGAATTACTACAGCATAATCTTATGTTTAGCATGTTAATTCTCCATAAACAAAAGGTGTGTGTTAATTAACCCCCATATCTATCCACTTTTATTAATTAAAAGGCTCATCACCAGGACGTGTGGTTGATTTCCGTTACGGCTGGGCGCTTTATCGCTGACGCTTCGCTTTCGCACAGAGCAAAGCTTCCTGGGGGCGAGCGCTAAGCCGCTTCATACTGTAACAGAATGTGATGCTATGCAGTGCATATTTTGGTGAAGAGCAAAATCTTCAAACATATAAAACAAGTGTTTGTATTGACTTTAACGCTGCGTAAACCTTTATGGTTAGTTTGTATTAACCAAAAGGAGGAAACAAACATGAATGAATTTTATCAAATGCCATTATTTTTAAAGTTAAAAGTAAGAGATATTGAAAAGTCAAAAGAATGGTATACGAATGTACTAAATTTCAATTCAGTATTTGATTTTCCAGATACTGAAGGAACAACTGCAATGACACATTTAAGAGGGGCAAAGTATCAAGATTTAATGTTAATAAAAGATAAAAAAGCCAACTCCACTGATTCAGTCATTATTAATTTATTTTCTAATGATATTCATAGTATTTATCAAGCCGCGCTGGACAATAAAACGATTATTATTCAAGAGCCAACAGTTCAACCATGGAATGCAAAAGAATTAACTATAAAAGATCTAGATGGCTATATTTTCACAAAATTGAACTTCAGGAAGCCCACTTTTTCAGAGGTGGGCGGAATGAAGTGCTTTTTTCTTTACAGAACATACGTTTTTGTTGTATATTGTGAATAATCAAAAAATAAAGGGGTGACGGGTAATGACGAAATCGAAAAAAGATTGTTTTATTATAGAACTCAAGTTGCTTATAAATACATGGCAAAAGGATATTCTATTAAAACGTTTTGAAATTGCCCGTACACTCTATAATACGACTTTGTCTTATGCAATAAAACAATATACTTTAATGCAGGAATCAAAACACTATCGAAAACAATTACGTTGCTACCAAAAAGCAAAAAAATCTAATGATACAAAAGAATTGAAGCAGACCGCACAAGAATTAGATAACATTCGTCAATCTTTTGGATTAAGTGAAAATCAACTGCATGCGTATATTAAAAAGCATCAACATAACTATAAAAAACATATAGATAGCAATACTTCCCAGAAAATCGCCTCTACTGTTTGGAAAGCGGTTCAGGATGTTCTATTTAAAGGGAGCAAAGCACACTTTAAACGTTACGGAATGCTTCATTCTGTAGAAGGGAAATCTAATAAAGCAGGCATTCGATTTAAAGAGAATGTTGTCTATTGGAACGGATTAACCCTTCCTATTCGTATTCGCAAACAAGATTTATTTGTAGAAGAATCCCTTGCTCTTCATACCATTAATTATTGTCGTCTAGTCAAAAAAGTGATTCGTGGAGTACATACTTTTTACGTACAACTCGTGATGGATGGGGTTCCTCCTGCAAAGAGAATTCCATCTACAGGAGCCTTTCGACATGCCTATCAAAAACAAAAACGGGTAGGTATTGACATTGGTCCTTCTACCATTGCGGTTGTTTCAGAAGAAACTGTTTTCATCCAACAACTTGCGCCAGAAGTACCTTTATTGGAGAAACAAAAAAGACGTTTATTACGCAAATTGGATAGAAGTCGTAGAAGTACCAATCCTAACAATTTCAACAAGGATGGTACTATTAAACATAGCGTCAAACTCCGTTGGACATATAGTAAAAACTATCAAAAAACAAAAAAACAAATAAAAGAATTATATAGAAAGAAAGCTTCCTACATCAAAGAAAAACATGGTGCGTTAGTCAATAAAATCTTGTCTCTTGGCGATGAGGTGTACATCGAAACCATGCATTTTAAAGGATTAGCAAAGCGTACAAAAGAAACCAAAACAAATATACAGGGTAAAATCCAATCCAAAAAGCGTTTTGGAAAAAGCATTGGGAATCATGCCCCTGCGATGCTAGTGGAAATCATCCATCAAAAATTAGGTTACACAAAGCAAACGATACAGAAAGTAAATACGATCACCTTTAGAGCCAGTCAGTATAACCATGTGACGGATCGTTATGAAAAGAAAAAACTCCATCAACGTTGGAGTCAAATTGGAAGTCATCTTGTACAACGAGATTTATATAGTGCGTTTTTACTGATGAATAGTGAACCAAATTTACAACAAACGAATCAAGACTTATGCAATAAAACGTTTACTACCTTTTTAGAGTTACACAATCAACATATAGAAGACTTGAAACAAGTAAAGAAAACATTCCCTCTTAGCATGGGTATCAAACAAATCAAGTGAGAGGTATTCCCCCGTAGGTAGAGCTACCTGCCTTCGTTAAAACTTATTGTCAACACAACATCGGTTGTGTAAATAAGAAAGTCTTATAGAACAGAAGATAAATCAAAGATGTTGTACACAGGACATGGCAACACCATCTGTGGAGAGCTTTGTAACGCTTCTCTTAAGTATATAAGAACCCCGCTGCTTTAGCTGTGGGAGTAGTCAGAATAACAGAAAGTTTTGATTCCAATAAAGACTTTGCATCTGTCATTGACAATGTTAAAAATCAATTATAGAGGTTGATTCTGCCAATCTGAAAGTCACTCAATGATGTGCCATTACTTTAACTAATTACTTTTTTATCCTACCGCATTTCTTAAAACAAGAACATATATTTCGTTTACACAAAAACATGCTTTGATTATTTAGCAAGAAAATTAATTGGAATTTTTATAAAAAATGCTTAAAAACTTCCCATGTTCAAGTTATAGTATTACTAACAAAAGCGATAGCGCGTATAAGGAGGAG
Source organism: Lysinibacillus sp. G4S2 (assembly GCF_030348505.1). Classification (NCBI taxonomy): domain Bacteria; kingdom Bacillati; phylum Bacillota; class Bacilli; order Caryophanales; family Bacillaceae; genus Lysinibacillus; species Lysinibacillus sp. G4S2. The sequence continues at coordinate 3,090,046 of NZ_JAUCFJ010000002.1, forward strand.
ATCACAAATGGGAATGATCGGCTACTACACTGCTTTGCCAGAGGAAGAAATACAGCAACTTGCAGCCAGAACCAAAGTGCTAGAAGACCTGGACCCCTATAACCGAGAACATCTTGATATTGACAAATCATGGCAGGCACTTTATTACATGCTCTGCGGAGATATTATCGACGGTGAACCCCCGCTCAGTTATGTCATTCCAATGGATCAAGACAACCATATAGAGTTTGGAGAGTTTGGCGCCTTTTATTTAACACCCCCGCAAATTCGTGAGGCCTATCAAGCCATTGATGCCATGACACGAGACGAGCTCCTAGAGAAATACAACTATAACGAGATGCTTGAGGAGGACATTTACCCTCTCTACGGCGACGCGGAAGATGGAGAAGCAGAACAGTTTTTCGACTATCTATACAGTTATTTTAACGACATTCGCAAGTACTATTCTAAAACCATTGTCGAAGGAAAAGGACTTGTATTCTATATTTCATAATACGATGCATAATACAAAGTCTGGCATACGATAACATTCCAGCTGCCAGACTTTCCCAAATAGAGAGTTATCTTCGTTTACTTATTTAATCCGAATTTGTTGAAACATAATATACTCCCAGGCGTGTTGATTAGGAAAAAATAGGTTTATTATTGATCGATGAAAGGGTTTTTCTTGTTGCTATTTAGTGTCGAGCCCCAAAATAGAATCGTTTAAGCTACTTTCGTTCTTTGTTTAGGAATACTTTGAAGATTTATCGAAACAAAATCGCTCTTTATCGAAACTATTTGAGCTTATATAGAAACAAAATCTAATTTTATCGAAACTTTTTGGGCTTTTATCGAAAAACAAGCTCTTTCTATCAAAGAAATCAACCACATGTTATGATGAAGAGCTTGTAGCTTCGGGCTACTCGACGCTCGCTCGTAGGAAACCTTGCTCTGTGCGAAAGCGAAGCGTCAGCAACAAATTGTTTTATCTGTGCGAAAGCGAAGCGTCAGCAACAAAGCGAGTAGCCCGTAGCGGAAATCAGATCCATCTAATTTAATTAGGGTGGATAAAAATGGTTAATCAACACACCTGATATACTCCCCTACTAAACGATCAGTTGTTATTGTCTCATTTTGTAAATCTATAAAATGTGAAGCATTAATACCTATACTGCTTGTACAATAAAATTTAATAGCTGGTGAATCAGGATTCCAATTTATGTTTGTTACTTTTTATTTCCCCTTTCTATTTTCCACAATTTCACTGCTAATTGGAACGATTACCTGTACTTCTAGCCCCCCTCTTATCATCATCATTATTTATATTTAGTATTTTATTAATTAGTAATTTATTAATTAGTAGTGGCGGGTTTTCCGTTGACGGTTTAACCGTATTCGGATTTTCCGTTAACGGATATTCAGTAAGCGGTGGTACCTTTTTGTTTTGAATACAAAAAAATTTCTGTCTGACCAACCTTTCCTCGTTCTCCTTACTCTTTGCATCCAGCTTTCGTTAACGCTATTCACGACATTGCCCGTAGCATCACGTCCATATACACCTCTCCCTTTATAAGATATATACATATTTAACCATGAAATAGGGACAATACTTCCCTCAGTACGTGGCAGAACATTAATTTAGCTGAAGGAAATATAATCTACGTCAGCGAGATGTTATAAACTAAAAAAGTATTCAAGAATAGCAATTGATGAAAGGTCACAATCGCTTTTAGAAATCTATAGGAAGAAATCATTATGATGACGTGACAAAATTGATTGACGCTACACCTAAAACGTTTTAAATTAAAGTGCATACTTTAGTTAAACTCATTACTAAAATAATTATTCTAGGTTATGTAAATCCCCCTACATCCCTTAATATATTTGAATCCATATAACTATTGAAATATATCTAAAATTCAATTCTCGTGATACACTTTTCAGTATAGACATTTTAATAAGGAGCTTTTACTTTGAAATCATTTTTAGCTGTTGGGATTGGCGGTTTTTTGGGCGCCATCTGTCGATATAGCTTTAGTTTACTACTTCCGAACTCAGGTGGTTTTCCATTTGCAACACTTTGTATAAACTTAATTGGCTGCTTTTGTTTAGCGTGGCTTTTTACTACTTTTACAACGCGTACGCCTGTTGTTTTAGGGATTGGTACTGGCTTTTTTGGTGCTTTTACAACCTTTTCAACATTTTCTTTAGAAACATTATTACTTTTGCAAGATAGTAAATGGCTACAGGCCGTACTTTATCCTTTAATGAGTGTTTTTGGCGGTTTAGCTTGTGCATGGCTAGGATTTAGACTAGCAAAGGGGCGCATCGTATGATCGTGATTGGACTTGGTGGATTTTTAGGTGCACTAACGAGGTTTTATCTAGGGAAATGTATTGTTCATACATATCCATGGGCAACGTTTTTGATTAATATAACGGGGTCCTTTGCACTTGGCTTTCTATTTGCTTTACAGCTAAGTGATTGGCTTTGGCATTTTATAGGGATTGGTTTTTTAGGAGGCTATACGACTTTTTCAACGTTCGGTTTTGAAGCCTTGCAGCTCTTAGAACAGAAAAAGTGGAGACAGGCTATTATTTATCTATGCTCTACAGTATTATTTGGTATACTTTTCGCAGCACTTGGCTTTCTACTCGTGTAACAGCATTTATGAGGTGATTTTTTGACACAACCATCAAACGAACAATTACAAGCACTCGAAGCTGAAATTGAACAAACATTATATACATTAATCGACCTTGAGCTAGAAGAAAACTTTCCAGAAATGAATACTCATTTTGCACAATTACTTGCAAAAGTACAGGCTGCTCAGTTAATTGATTATAAGCTTGACGTCCTCGTTGACCCTCAAGCATTGCCAACAGAAACATGTATTCTGCTACAAAGTTTAATAGAGGCAAAAGCTAGACCACATAAAAGGCAACGACTCCTCACACATCGAATGATTTTGAAAATATGGCTGCGTAAAAATCAACGTTTTATGAAGGAATTTTTACCACAAATGTTTTAGGCGCCACTCGATTTCTCAAGGGGCGCCTCTTATTAAGAAATATGCCGGAAACCGTCGATAATTTCACAGTTTCCGGCAGTGTAAGACAGATTTTGTGTTGGTTCAAGCATGCTGATCGTGTATTTTTATTGACCTATCATAGATTCTATTTTGCATTTTCATCGGGTTGATGAATTCCGAATATATTGCCTTCGGTATCAATATAGTATCCTTGCCACGCCATTCCTGGTAGCGCATACTTAGGCATTGCGACCTTGCCGCCATTCTCAATAATTTTAGCTTCCGTTATATCATAGTTTTCCACGCCCATTGTACAAGCAAACCCATTTAAAGCTTGGTTTGTTTCCGGAGGAGCACTTTGACGTTGCATTAAAGCACCATTGATTCCAAGTTCATCCTCATTACCAGTCACTGCTCCAAAGTAAGGCATTCCAGCATAATCACTCCAGTCTTGAAATGACCATCCGAATACTTTCCCATAAAACTCCTTCGCTCTTTCCATGTCACTTACATGAATTTCGAAATGAACTAATCTTCCCATGATATCCTCCTAATTATTCAAGAATGAACCATTCTTAAATTAATGACTGTATTCAACTACAATTATTATTATAAGTTAGGAAGGAAAAAAAAATCAATTTTATGAAACCAGAAAATATACCATTCAATTCGCTCCGATTTATCTATGATTAACTATTTTATTAAAATGATTTCACTAATGAAAAGACATCAATCGTATCTTAAAATAGTTAAAATAAAAAGAATCTACTCAACGCCAATAACGACGCCTAAAAAGATATCATGGACAAGCCAACCATTAAAACCCCACGAATCATTTAATCATTGAAAAAAATTGGCCAACTCCCCTCTTCTCAAGTTTTAATGACATATTCATTTAACTAAAATCAGAATAAAGAACATAACGATCACATTGTAAACATTGAAATAAATACCCTTGATGATGCCCATTATTCACGAGGGATTCTGACAACTCTTCATTAGAAAATTCAGTATAGTTTTCAAATTGTTCTGTAATGCCCAACTCCACTAACTCACTCCATCCAACATAGCCAATAAACGCACAATAATCTGAGCAATGGGCCGTCCAATTATTACCTTGCCAACTTACATAACCAGGTGTTCTACACATTATCTCCTCAGTAAAATCAGAATTGACAACATTCTCATTATTGATTAAATATTGCTGGAAAGAACCGTCGTATTTTTTAGCAGCTGCACCACTGTGTATACATGTAGGACAGAGATAATCCACCTCTTCAATAGCGTAAATACCTCCAGTATAATAAACATCTACTTCCTGTTCGCAGCAATCACAAGTTACAATTTCTTCCGCTTCAAAGATTTTAGATTTTAATGGGTCTGGCAAATATTTAAATGCAGGTATGACCGTTTTAATTGTTTTATCCTCTCTAATTTCACGTGGATACAAAGGCTTCACACAATTAGGATTTTCTATGTAATATTTTATTGATCTAAATTTTTTCTGATCTTTCTTGTTCCCTAAATCCATTATAGAAGTGAAAATTTTATAAGCATCTGAATACATTCGAAGCATGCAGTAGATGTCTACGAGTAGCCTTAAATTCCCCTCAGTTTGTTCCTCAAGTTTCAGCTTTTCTTTGAACTCATGCATTTGATTAATACTAACTGGATTTGAAGGGTTGAAATTTTTCCTTACCTCATGCCATTCTTCTAAAATAATTGTAGTCATATCGTAGCTCCTTCTATATTTGAAATAATAGTTTTGACGTTTAATTTTTTATAAAAGAACAGGCGTGTTGATTGGGAAAAAATAGGTTTATTATTGAGCGATATATGGATTTTTTGTTACCATTTTGCTAATATATTTCCATTTTAACTGATTGTAGCGTAGGGCTACTCGACTCCCGTGGGAAAGCGAGACAGACGAGACCTTGCAAGGCAGCTAATGTTTTCTGTGCGAAAGCGAAGCGTCAGCGACAAAGCGAGTAGCCCGTAGCGGAAATCAGCCTTTAAAAATGGTTAATCAACACACCTGATAAAAGAATAATCTTTCATGACTTTACAAATTTCCACATTATATTGCGTATACCATTTGTCTTTGCCGAATTGCTGTGCAACTAGATGTTTTGAATTCTCTTTCCATGCCTGAATAGCCTCAAGTGATTCCCAGTAGGATATAGTAATCCCCTTCCCTTCAGCATTTCTAGCACTTTCTACACGGAGAAAACCAGGCTGCTTTTGTGCTAATTCATCCATTGCTTCTGCCATTTTGGCATAGCCCTCTCCATCCTTATCTGTTCTTTGTGATGTAAAAATTACGGCATAACATGTTTCCATATCATCTACCTCCTCATTATGTTTTATTGTAAACGATAAATACTTTTACTAAAATCAAAATATGGAAATAGATAATTTATTGCAAGCGAATGGAACTTTTTCAGTTTCATTTCATTTTTTACGCGTATACTTGGCTGAATATAGTAAATAGGAGGAAGCTGCCTTGAAAATATTATTAGCAGAAGATGATGCACGACTAAGAAGAAATATCGTTCATATTTTAAAGAAAGAATTTCATAATGTGACAGAGGCGGAAAATGGGCAGGAAGCCCTAGACCATACTCTTATCGAGCAATATGATCTTGTTATTTTAGATTGGATGATGCCGAAGCTTACTGGAATAGAAGTATGTCAGCAACTACGGAACAATGGATTCAATGGGAGTATTTTAATGTTAACAGCAAAGGATGATACTGAAGACATCATTAAAGGGCTTGATAGTGGCGCAGATGATTACATAGTAAAACCATTTAAAATAGAGGAACTGTTAGCAAGAGTTCGCGCATTACTACGAAGAAAAGATAAAGTCATTGAACAGGTTATCGAAATAGATCATTTACAACTGAATGTAGATTCCCGTGTATTTTTGTACAATAATGAAGAAATTGACCTTACTAAAAATGAATTTTCACTTTTAGAATATTTATTTATCAATAAAGGACGTGTACTTACAAGGGAACAGATTTGTATTCATATATGGGGCTACGATTACGATGTTTCGAATAATTCCTTAGATGCTTTGGTCAAACTTGTTCGAAAAAAAATTGATGATGGTCAATCCAAATCACGTCTTCAAAATGTCAGAGGTATTGGCTATAAACTGAGGGAAAATTAATGTTTCAAAAAACGAGAAAAAAATTATCCTATTTGTATGCAACGCTTTACTTTTTATTATTTTCATTATTCGTTATTGTTCTATACTTTTCACTCATTAAATTAATGGAAAATCAGCAAATAAACGAATTAGAAGACTTTTATGTTAAGCAAGAACACGATTTTTTTGAGCACGTCAATGCAAACACAAAAACTTTAAATTATAATCCAAATCGCAATTTTTTTTACTATATTTACACGAAGGATCATAAGTTTGTTCACGGCGACGAATCTTACAAAGGGCTCAAGAAACAGATTGAAAAAGAATTTGGCAATCGCAACCCAAGTGAAGAACTCATACAACATTATGAATGGCAGGAAGAGCATTTTCTTCTTCTAAAAAAGCCAATTTTAAACGACGATACGATAGTCGGATATATTTTCGTTGGTAAATCAGTAACATCACAGCATCACTTTTTCCAAAATGCAAAGTATTTACTAATACTATTAACTTGTATCTCGACAATCTTAATTGGACTACTGAGCTATTATATGGCAGGGAAAGCGATGATCCCTATTCAATGGTCGTTCGATAAACAAAAAAAGTTTGTATCCGATGCCTCTCATGAATTACGAACACCACTAAGTATTTTTTATAGTTCACTTGAAATTTTAGAAATTGAGGAAGCAAAACAATTAAGCCCCTTTGGAAAAGAATTAATTGTAGATTTAAAGGATGAGGCTGAAATAATGAAGGAGCTCATAGAAAAACTGCTGTTCTTAGCAAGACACGATCAGCAGCAGGCTTCCATTCATAAAGAAATAATATCATTATCTACTTTACTCAATAAAGTGAGCTCAAAATTTCAAAAGATTATGCCTCCTGACATACAGTTTTCTACTGAAATTCAAGAAAACATCGAGCTTCTTGGAGATGCTTCAAAAATACAAGAACTGCTTTATATATTATTAGAAAACGCGATAAGATATACAAATAGTGGGAAAATCACACTTACACTGTTAAAAAATCAAAGCTTTGTAAAAATTATTGTTGCTGATAGTGGCATTGGGATGACTGAACAGGAATTGCCTTTAGTGTTTGAGCGATTCTACCGAAGTGATTCTGCTCGTCAACGAAATGGCACTGGTTTAGGTCTTGCCATAGCGAAAGCAATAGTGGAGCAGCATGACGGAAAAATTTATGCAACAAGTAAAGTAGGTAAAGGTACTACATTTCATATTGAATTTCCTATATAAATATAAAGGAATCGAGGCTTTTTAAACAGCCCCGATTCCTTTTAATTATTGCGTGATGTTGAAATATTTACTTTTTTCATGAACTGGCTTATTGTTCTTGCTACTAGTACTAACATGGTAAGCCCTCCAGAAACTACATAAAATATTATAATCAACATATTTTCTGTATCCGTTCCAATTAACACTCCATGAGCAAGTGATATTACCCATGCTGGTAACACAAGAAAGTGAAGTTTTTTCCATAAGGTGCGATTCATCGTTCGAATCCATAAATCAGAAGTCATGAGTACCATTATAAACAAATAAAATGCGATTGTTCCAAGTGCTGATGGTAGAGACTCATATTTTGCCGAAAAAGGGATTAAAATCTCAACTAAACTGTATGGCTTATACTGATCGATTACAAGCACTAACAAATGCCCTATCACAGTGATTAACCCTAGCCATCCCGCATTTTGATGTATCTGATAAATTAAATTTTTATGTGATTTTACAAATGATGATTTTCTCAATAAACCAAATATAATGGAAATTGTAAAATAAAAATACGCTAAAAATCCTAATAATCGAATCCATTCCCATGTGCTTATTAACATTTATCTCACTCCTGTCATCCTCCAATTTGCTACTTGTCCTTCTTTAACAAGATAGCGTGCACTTTGCTGGCAATTTTTTTCGAACCACTGCTGCAGCTCATCTTCCTTCATAAGAAAGCAAAGTTTTGCACCAACCTCCGCATCACATAAAGAGGATGTTACGACTGAAGCTTGTAGCACATCTGTATCAGCAATTTCACCTGTTTGTCCGTTTAATAAATGATGCTTCTTCTTTGTTCCTTGCATCCAACTTCGATAAACTTGATTGGATGTCGCTATGGCACCTGTTTTCATTTTAATGGAGCTAATTTCCTTGTCGATATTCCAGGCATCTGCAACACCGATTGTCCAAGTCTTTTCCCCAGAAGACCACATTTTCATATCCCCTCCTCCGTCTATTAGTCCGAAATCAGAGGATACCTCTTGTTCAAGCCAAATAGCCAATTTTTCAATGGCATACCCTTTGGCAAATCCGCCTAAATCAATTTCCTGTTGTGCTACCTTCATTACTTGCCCATCGCCTAAAAATTGAAATGGTTGATCGGCGATAAAAGATTTGTTTTGAAATGAATTGCTTTTAGCTGTTTCAAATGGGAAAGATTGATTGTAGCCATGCTGTTCTAGTTGCAATTTAAGATATGGTGAAAATAAACCATTTGAAAGTTGATAATAATGATCTGCTTGCACTAAACAATCATATAATAACGAACTAATGCGTAGCGTTTCTCCCATTTTCAAATCATTAAGTTGTGATAATTCGTTGTTTGGTTGAAACCTTGACCACTCTTTCGCTACGTATTGAAGCCATTTCTCTGTTTTTGCTTTCCATGTGAAATGAACACCTTTTGGCATAGCTATATAAAATTCTGTATTCATTATTGGTAAAGTTAGTGTATCCACACGACCAACTCCATTAAGTTCTTTTCGTTTTTCGCTCGCTTTTGACAGGCGCCTGATTTGTCACTTCAAAATTAGTCCAATCAAGCTGCACTAGCTCTTTTTCTCTTTTTGTCATATTGTCCTGATTTACATCCTGACTATTATTTGCGCGTGTCGTTTCGGCTACTGTGGGGCTGTTAATTTGGGTTAAGATCGCTGCGGATAAAAGTATCCCGGACGCTCCTAATACCCACTTTGCCTTTTTCGGATCTTTCATAATACGTCCTCCCTAATTCGTAATTGGCTGGCATACAAATGTTTGATTACTTTCTTGCCATTCAGCTATATAGCCTAAGCCATTCGTTATTGTACTAATCGGTACATATAATTCTTCATTTACATAAAAGGCTTGTGCTGGAGATGGTGTTTTGACGTTATTATCATAGACAACGTTTGTTCCAGCACGGAAAAGTAATTCATTGTCTTGAAATTGGATGGCCAAAATTTTACTTTCTTTATAAAAGGTCGCTTTTGCTCCTAAAACCTGTGCTACTGTTTTCCCTGGTACAAAAAATTCTCCGTCTTTTGGTATCACAGAAAAGTTAAGCTCCTTATTTGTACCTTCTACTTTTAACGTGACCTTTTGAGAGTTCGTAAAAGGTAATACTTCTTTATCCGTGACAACTGTTCGTGTCCAAATATTCCAACTACCTTTTTCACTTACCGCATCTTGAAAATAGTAAGTTTCTTCCCCTTCTTCATCCTCATCGTGCTCGTCATCGTCATCATCATCGTCATGGTCTTTATACTCTTTATGTTCTTTATATTCATGCTTGTCATCATCTGCATGTACGACAACGCCATTTGGTATAAAACTCGCCAATAATAGAACTACAATAAGACCAATTTTTTCCTTTTTCACTTACAACACTCCTTTCCTTTGACTTCATTTTAGGTTTTGAAAATGATAGGAGACTGAATTTATCAAACAAATTTTCACATTTGAAAAAGCCATTTCTATAGACAGATTCCTCTGCACTAAGAAATGGCTTGGTTCATAAAATCTCTTATTTTTATTCTTTTGCATCTTGGTAAACTATCCTACAATTATAAGCTGGGTACTCAAAATTAGAGTAACTTTTTTGATATACTCTTTACAAATATCGCAGTAACTTTTACTGTAAATACATAAATTACTAAGAATCAATTTTGAAAGGAATATATGTCTTAAATGAAGGTAAACATTAAAATTATTGAAAAACTTAAAGAAGAATCATGTACGTTTAACATCCACAAAGTAACGTCTTTTATTCAAGATATTGTATCAACTCTTGAAAAAAGCTCTGACAACTATTTACTAGCAAAGTCTACATCAAAAGACGAACAAGAAAAAGTTCCTTACTCAAACATATTTTATTTGGAATATCTTGAACGAAAAATATTCATTTACACAAATGACACTATATTTGAAACAAAGAGCCCTTTATATAAATTAGAACATGATCTTCCCAATCACTTCTTCAGGATCTCAAAAACTATAATAATCAATATTCATTTTTTAAATAAATTTTCGGTTCAACCTAATAGTAATCTTGAAGCAATTCTCTCGAATAGAGAAAAAGTAATTGTATCAAGAAAATATGTATCCTCTTTAAAAAAAGCACTAACAAGATATTCCAAAAGTCCACTTATGTATTGATTTTTACCACATATGTTTAAACGTATTTCTTTATTCCCTCTTTGATGCCATTATGTATAACATCAAAGGAGGCATAAAAAAATGTATAACAACATTATAGAAATATTTTTAAGAACGCCATTGTGGGTATGGATATTATTATTTATTTTAATAAAAAGAGGCATTGCTATTTCCCAGGAAAGACCAATCCATTTATCTAAAATGTTTTTAGTTCCTTTTATCTTTATGATATGGGGATTTGAAAAAATGATCACTCAATTTTCGTACTTAGAGTTATGTTTAACAAGCTATTTCCTCTCCATACTTCCTGGCACATTAATTGGTTACTTGTTGTATAAAAAATATCAAATTTTTTACAAACAGGAATTAGTAATCATGAGAAAGAAATGCTATCTTCCATTAATCATTATCCTGATTAATTTTATGGTGAAGTATGTTTTAAATGTAACCTTAGGCATCTCTCCGTCATTTTATAATGACATTTCATTTAATATAATTTATTCTGGCATAAGCGGGCTATCTATAGGGCTTTTCTTTGGGGGAATTCTTTATACATATTATGCACAAAAAGAAATCAATTTTGCCTCGGCATAATTGCGTCACCCACTGAAAGAAGTTTATTTTAAAATCATAAAAATTTTGAGAGGAAGACATTTCATTGCAATTAAAAAATAGACTACTTTCAGGTTTAGGAACTGGTGCATTTATTTAAATGCTAGTTTTACTATCGAGGAGAACTATCATCTCTTCAGAAGCTGAGATCATTGGTGTGTTAATAATCTCAGCTTGCGCAGGTATTTTTACAATCATCTTTGAAATTGAAAAAATCAACTATTTGTTTGCGTTAGTCATCCATTTTATCATGATGTTTCTAGTAGTCTTCTCAATATCTTTCTATAACAAGTGGACAGATAATTTTCTAAGTGCAGATTTTCTTGGTAGTTTTTTATTAATCTATCTATTTGCTTGGATCATAACACTGATTAAGACTAAAAAAGATGCGAATGAACTAAATAACTTACTAGAACAGATAAGAAATTTTTAAAATAAAAGAGTGTTTAAAGAGACCCAATCATAATTACCGATATTAATCAGCACATCCAATCTCCTCTCTGAAGGATTAAATGATACAGAAGATCACTCTTTTTGCAGAGTGGTTTTTTGTATTATCTCTCACTATCTCATTCACTCATAGCGATTATCATTCCAACCAATTAGACTATGTTATTAAGCACAGGAACTATTTAAATAAACTTTTAGATCGTGTGACCCTATTACTTATTCGTTCCTCTAATATCATGTGTGTTCCTACATTACGATACCTGATGTTTTTTCAACAGATACATTCAAAGTTGCTATTCCGAAATATAATATAAAATTCCATGACACTCAGATTTTCTTTCTAAATGCTTTCTATAGTTTCATCATTTTTAAAGGTTGCTTTCCTTGTAAACGCACTAACCATTAAACTTACTAAAATATTTACACTTAATGCTAGGAAACCAATGTTAATATCTTGTATGTAAGATGGCCAGCTTGGGAACAGTTTACTTAGATTAGCTCCTGTTGCTGCTTGCCAACCTACAATCGTAACACCCACAACAATCCCAGCAAACACTCCTTGTACAGTTAATGGATTTTTCTTCATAAAGTTACTGACAACTGCTGGTACAAATTGAGTAACTAGACCATATCCCATTAAAAATAATAACGTAATTGCTCCACCACCACTAAAAGTAAAGTAAAGTGCAACAAGTGCAATCACTGGAACTGAATAGCGAGCAATGATAGCAATTTGTTGATCGGTAGTTTGAGGGCGAATAGGTTTTACGACATTTTTCGCAAGCAATGTAGCTGCCGACATCAAAATCAATGAACCTGGAACAATTGCAGTTAATAACCCTGCTGCTCCAATAAAGCCAACGATGACTGGATTAAATGTTTGCGTGGAGATTTTAAATAAAGCTAAATCCACAGCCCCTCCTTCTAACCCAGGAACTTGTAAAATTGCTGCTGCTCCAACAAATAAGATAAATAATAAAAATAATGCATAGATAGGAAGCATAATCGCATTTTTTCTTAGGGCATTTCCACTTTTCGCTGAAAAAGTAGCAACAAATGTATGTGGCCACATATAAAACCCTAATGATGTTAACATGATCGTTGAAATATACCATGAGGCGCTAAAACCTGAGTCTGGGAGTGTTAAAAAACCTGGTTTAACAGCTTCGATTGCTTCCCACATTGGTTGAATCCCGCCATAATAATGAATAGGTAAGTAGATACCAAGGAATAACACCACACCAAGAATAAGAAAATCTTTAATAACAGCTGTCCAAGCCGAGCCATGAATTCCTGAAACCATAACATAAGCAATCATTGCAATTGTGCCAATCCAAATTGTTAATTTCGGATCAATCGCTCCATAGGAAGCTTCAGAAACAATAATGCCAAGACCTTTTAATTGAATGACTAAATAAGGAATTAAAGCTGCTAGCCCTACAATAGCTACAAGTGTGCCGAGAATTTTACTATTATATGCCTTTTCAAAAAAATCAGATTGCGATAGTAGACTATATTTCTTTCCATAAGCCCATATTTTAGGTGTCAACCAGTAAGCAATTACATAGTTCAGCATTGCGATATTGAAAAATGCTACGCCACCCTTTCCGTACATCCAACCACTTACCCCTAAAAATGCATTAGTTGTATAAATTTCACCAGCCATTAATAAGAAGATGAAGATAGAACCAAATCCACGGCCTCCAACACTCCATTGTTCTAGGCTCATATCTTTACCTCTACTCGCCATAATGCCTAAAAATAAAGCAATACCTAAGAAAATTGCAATGATTCCAACTGAAATTATCATATTATTCCGTCTCCTCTTTTGCACTAGGATTTATACGATGAACGATAAACATTAACCCTGTTCCTAAAAAGATCCATAAAACCATCCAAAATAATAAAAACGGAAGACCTAAGACATATGGTTCGGCACTTTTAATAAAGGGAACTCCAAAAGGCATTCCAAAATAAGCAATGAACGTGAGTAAATAGCAGAGCCTTTTTTGTGTCATTTTTCTTATCTCCTTTGTATTCAATGAATTTTATTCATTTATTAATTGCTGGAATCCATTATCAATAAATAGACTATTTATATCTCTTTTATCAGGAGTAAAATGAACTTGTTTTTCAGTATCTAGAAAATCAATTGTGTATTGTACAGTAGCCGCCACACCTAGCTTTAAAGCATCTTCATCTAAATCAAAGAAAACATTATGGTGTTCAGCCCCAATCCCTTCTTCGAGGTTTTGTATGCCAACGAATGCAAACACACCTGGGAAGTATTTTTCGTAAAACGCAAATGATTCTGATGCCATCCAAGCGGGGATTGAATGTAATGCATCTGTACCAATTGCATTTTTCACTGCATCCATTGCAATTTGTGCACAATCTTGTTGATTGTAGACAATTAAATCCGATTCTTTCGGTTCTATAATAAATTCATAGATGCAATTATGCAGGTCACAGACTTTTTCAAGAATTCTCTTAAATTCTTTTGCTGCATGGGCACCTTGATCAACATCTAAATATCTGACTGTTCCTGAAAACTGTAAACTTTCTGGAATAATGTTTGCTGCGGAACCTGAAATAATCGTTCCAATTGAATAGGTAATTGTTTTAAAAGGATCTAAGGTATTTAACCGCATCGCTTTTAAATTGTTATAAAAATCGGTAAAGCAATCTAATGGAGAAACTGACAAATCTGGTCTTGAACCATGTCCACTTTTTCCTTTTATTAAGACATTGAATACAAACGAAGCGGCCATTCTTGGGCCTGGATCAACAGATATTTTCCCAGTCGGAAGATCAGATTTTAAATGAATACCCCAAATTCCGTCTCCTCCGATTTCGTGTAATCGTTTACAGAGATTATAAATTCCTCCGCCCATTTCTTCCCCTTGTTCAAATGCGACAAGCACTCTTCCTTTGATTTTGTCTTTGTGTTGGGTCAAAATTTTCGCTGCACCTAAAAGCATCGCCGTATGTCCATCATGTCCACAAGTATGAGCAGCTTGGTCAGTCTCAGAAAATACCACTTTTTTCTTTTTTAAATTATTTTCCTCTTCCTTCATCGGCAATGCATCTAGATCTGCCCTAAGAATTAAAGTTTTTCCCGCTTGATTCCCTTGAATATAACCAATAATTCCACCATCAGAGACAATTTCGTAATTAATGCCTAATTTAGTTAACTCGTCTGTCACCACTTTCATTGTCCGTACTTCTTGTAATCCGATTTCAGGGTGTCTATGGAGATCTCTTCTTATATCAATTACATAATCTTCTACTTCTTTTGCAGCTTTTAATGCATCAAGCTCAAATTCGATTGTTTTCATTTTCTATACACCTCTTCTAATTGGTTTTTAGATTCGATATCTTGAAATTCTAAAGCGATTCTTTCAAGTGCTTCTTTTATAAGGGATCTCGGTGAAGGGATACAGATTCTTTGGAAGTCTTCACCTTCAATTCCAAACAAGTGACCATCTTCAAGTAAGACATTGGCTTTGTTATAGATACGATCATGAACCTCTTGTGCTGAAAGACCATATCCACTAAAGTCCATCCACATCACGTATGTTCCTTCAGGGATCCTAACTTTGACTGTAGGCAATTTTTCAGCTAAGTAATTTTTCACATACTCCATTGTGTCGTCAATATATTCTGTTATTTGCCCTAACCATTCTTCTCCTTCGTTGTAAACAGCTATAAGAGCTGCAATGGTAAACGGTGATGGTAATTGCATCCCCATTGTGTCGCTAAAGTTTTTTCTAATTTCTGGGTTTGAAATAATGACATTTGTACAGTGCAGACCTGCAACATTAAATGTTTTGTTGATGGCTGTGCACGAGATGATATTGTCCGTACTGTTTGCAACTTTTGCGATTGGTATAAATTTTTGGTTTTTTCTAATGAGATCCCCATGAATTTCATCAGCTATAATAATCACATTATTTTCCGCACAGATATCTGAAAGTCTTTTTAATTCCTCGTTTGATAAAATCCTTCCAGTCGGATTGTGTGGGTTACAAAGAATGAACATTGTTGTATTTTCTTCTTTTGCTTTTGCTTCAAAATCCTCAAAATCAATTGAGTAATATCCTTCAGCATCACATTTCAACGCATTATTTCGAACAACTCTCCCATTTCCCTCTATCGCAACTGTGAACGGTGGATAAACAGGACGTTGAATGATGATGCCCTCACCAGGTTTAGTGAATGCTTTTACAGCTATATTCAAGGCATGTACTGTTCCAGGGCTATATATAATCTCTTCTCTTTTGATTGTCCAATCATGTCTTTTTTTAAACCAACGCTGAATTGCTTCATAGTAAGCCTCTGGAAAAGTAGAATATCCAAAAATACGATGATCCACCGTTTTATGAAGTGCATCTATCAATGGTTGCGGTACGGGTAAATCCATATCTGCTGTAAATAGTGGAATGGTCTCGTAGTCATACCTTTCTGTATAACCCATTGTTTTAATGAAATCTTCGCCATCCCACTTTAAAGAGTACGTATTTCGACGATTAACCACTTCATCAAAATTATATTTCAATGCTTCCACTCCTCTTGATCGTGTTCAAATTTTCTATTTAATCGAGGTTTTCAAAACCCTTAAGGTAAATTTTTCTCAGTTTAACACCTTAACTGTAAAACGGTCAATAAAAATTCTGAATTTTTTAAAAATTAAACGTATTCAAAAGGAATGGTTATTTAAAGAATTCCTATATGTTAAAATAAAATTAAATTTATCTTCTAATTATGGAAAGGATGCTGCATTGTGGATAAAGAGAAAGTATTTTATGAGCTAATGGAAACGATTTACGAGACATCTCGGCTAATTAGTTCATACGAAAATATTCCAAGAAAATATGGAACAGAAGATGAATTGTATATGATAGAGGTACATACACTCAATTTAATTGGAGATCAGGTAAAAACTACTACTTCTGAAATTGCAAAAATTAAAAATTGCACAAAAAGCGCTGTTTCTCAAATGGTTGATAAACTAATTAAAAAGGATTTAGTAGTTAAATATAGAAATCCGGACAATTATCGAGAATTGAATATTGAATTAACACCAAAAGGCAAATTAGTTTATGAATATCATAAGAAGCTAGATCTAGAGGAATATAGGAATTACCTAAAAAACCTCGAGCAATTTACAGCTGAAGATTTTCAAAAGTATATTACAGTCTTAAACGTAATCAATCGTAGAACACAAAGCGTGCTTAATGACTAAAAATCAACGGTGTATTGATATCCTACTCCAGATTAAGGAATTATTTATTATTAGTTATGGGAGTAAAATTGAAAAGAATGACATCCACCAGAGACTTGGATAACACTGGTCAAAACCATAAAAAGCGCGAGAAATCAATTATAGAAACATTGATTTCTCGCGCTTTTCTGATGTAAAATTTTCAATTTTGCTTTAAAAATATACTTGTTCTATCCTTACTATTACATATAAAAAGACAATTCAAGATAACGGTAAGATACCATAAAGCAATCGGATAATAAACTCTATGATATCAAACACATCTTCTTGAATTGCCAACAAATTACAACTGTTAATTAGATTCTCCATTTGCATCTTTGGAGTAATTATACTTAGAAGGATCAACTGGAGTATAACCATTTGGCGTATAGAATCTCAATAAGTCACCATTCACGACTTTATCAGATAATTCCAATTTGTGATCCACTTCATTTTTGATAGTTTTTGCAAACTCTAATTGACTATCATCTAGTAGTAAACCCGTTTTATTATCGTAATATTTTCCATTAATTGAATAAATCGTAGGGCTGACAAAATCGCTATTTCTAAATGGTACAACTTCATCATGCTCTTTTGATAATAAGTCTGAACCAAATTGAACAAATTTTTGCGTATCAATTCCTAGTAAATGTAATAACGTTGGAAGAAGGTCTGTTTGGCCACCATAAGTATGGTTGGTTCCACCTTGCATTCCTGGAACATGGATAAATAATGGTACGCGTTGTAAATTAGCACTTTCATATGGTGTAATTTCTTTTCCAAGGACTTGTCCCATCGCTTCATTATGATTATCTGAAATACCGTAATGATCACCATAAAGAACAATCATCGTATTATCATATAAGCCTAATTCTTTTAATTGATTGAACATTTGTTTGATTGCTTCATCTGCATAACGTGCTGTTTGGAAATAACTATCTACACTTACATCTCCAGTATTAGCTTTATCAATTGATACTAAGTCTTGATTCATTTGATATGGGAAGTGGTTCCCTACCGTAATAAATTTCGTATAAAAAGGTTGTGGTAACGAACTTAAAAGACTTTTAGATTGTTCAAAGAATGGTTTATCTAACAAACCATATTCAGCCATGTTTTCTGAAGAACCCGTATCATAATAACTAGCATCATAGAAGTGATCGAATCCAAATGATTTATAAATCTCATTTCGATTCCAGAAGCTTCCGTTATTACCATGGAATACAGCCGATGTATAACCATAATCTTTTAAAATACTAGGCGCTGCTTGGTACGTATTTTGTGCTTTTGTAATATAAGCAGATCCTTGTGGTAACCCAAACAAAGAATTTTCCAGCATAAATTCTGCATCGGAAGTTTTACCTTGACCTGTTTGATGGAAGAAATTATCAAAATACATTGTATTCTTATCTTTTGCTAATGAATTTAAAAATGGTGTAACTTCTTCACCGTTTAATTTATAGTCGATAAGAAAGTTTTGGAATGATTCTAAATGTAAATAGATGACGTTCATTCCTTTTGCTTTACCAAAATATTCTGCATTAGGTTTGGCGTAGTTAGCTTTTGTATAGTTTATCACTTCTGTAATATCACTACTATCCGCCAAAGCTCTCTGTGAAGATGCTTTTATAGTTTCTACTGAATCATAAATCGTATAGTTATAAATTCCTAAATATTTCACAATATAGTTTCTATCAAAACCTCGAGATAATAATTGCGGACGATCAGCTTCAGCTAGTCCTAAATTTAGGAATGATACTACTAATGCACACGCAATGATTGCCATTCCTTTTTTATATCCAAAACGATTGGTTTCTTTTTGTATTTTTTTGGAGAATCGTAAGTAAAACATTACAAATACATCCACAAAGAACAAGATATCATAAGGCTTTATTAAAGAAATAACACTACTACCTAGATCTCCGAAGTTCTGCGTTTGGAAAACTGTGGGCAGTGTAATGAAATCACTAAAAAATCGGTAATAAACAACATTTGAATATAAAACAATAGACATCAGAGTGTAAATGACAACTAGTGATGTATATTTTCTCTTACCTTTAAATAAAAATGCAAATCCTAGAAATAACATCGCTGAACCTAGTGGATTTATTAGTAAAAGGAATTGTTGAAGGAATCCTTCTACGCCTAGTTTAAATTGTGTTGTTTGAGTGATGTATGTTTTAATCCATAACATTAAAACAGCTAATAAATATATCCCTAAAAAGTTGTTTAATAGGTTATCTTTTTTACTTAATAAATTTTTCATTTTTGCCCTACCTTTTACTTAATCAATTATGCCTCAGCATAATTTAAATCTAGATGTATATTAACTTAGATTTTAAGTATTTCATTTTAAAAAAAGTTTCTTCACAATAGCTTTTTTCACAGCTAATGTAGCTTACTCCCCATTTAGACTTCTGTCAAGTTGTTAAATATAATTGAAGACAGTTAGTAAGTTTAACTATTACATTCGTCTATCGATTGCAATCTTCAGATGTAAAATATAATTGTTTTACTTTACTCTTACCTGTGTTTAGTTGCGGGTCAATTGAGGCCAAGTGACCTTTAATAAAGTTTTTCAACAATAGCTATTCTAAAACACAATTTTAGTTTTAACAATTAATTTTTGTGACATGTACCTTATAATTTTGTAAGTTTTAATTAAATCTCGGCGTAAATCTTTTAGGCATAATCGAAAGTTACCAGAAACCGGACAAGTAAGAAAGAAATCTATTTTAGGCTTACTGAACAAGGGGGAAAGTAATTTACAATGTCCATGAAGAACTGCACCAAGATATTCGAGAGCGAGAGAAAGACGTATTTAATAGAATGACCGAGAAACAATTTGACAGTATACTTAGCTTCGTAGAAAAGTATAGTAGGCATTTGGATTTAGAAATAAAGAAACAAGGTATAGATATTTCACTAGAATAAATTCGGATAATAAAAATGCAGCCCTACTCTACCGAGAAAAGGCTGCAAAACTTTAGTGTCATATAACTTACCTCAAGCTTTTCTTGACCAAATGACAACAGGAATCAGAATTAAGGATAAAAGCCCCCCTGCTAATGATAGCGTCGCATAACTCGCATTAGCTACTACCATTCCTGAGAGAGCACCACCAGAAGCTCCTGCTAGTGCAATTAAAACATCTATTTTCCCTTGCGTTTTTGCACGTGTGGAAGGCTCTGTCGAATCTACTATTTGAGCAGTACCACTAATTAAACCAAAGTTCCAGCCCAATCCTAGTAAAGAAAGAGCAACGATTAATAGAACCATAGAATCGCTCGGTGCGAATGCTGCTAATAAACCAGCAAATAACAAAGTTACTCCTGAAGCAATACTCATGGCAGTCCGTCCAATTTTATCTACAAGAATACCTGTTACGAGCGATGGAAGATACATAGAACCTACATGAAATCCTATAACAATTCCTACTTCCGCCAATCCATGCCCATGATGTTTCATATGTACAGGTGTCATTGTCATAATTGCAACCATCACAATTTGAGTAAGTACCATAACCGTTGCACCTACTGTAAGACCTCTTTTATTGATTGCTTTATTAAAGGTTTCCGTCTTATTTTCTTGTTTATTTTTTTGTTTATGCGCTTCAATCCCTTTTGCAATCTCTAATGGATCAGGACGCAACATAATAAAAAGAACAAGCCCTGCTAAAATAAAGGCTGTAGCTGATAAAATAAAAGGCCCAGCGAGAGACGGAACACCAATGGAAGTCGCAAATTGACCCATTATTTCTACTAGATTCGGACCTGCAACAGCCCCGAATGTTGTCATAACCATTGTCGTACTGATAGCGGTTGCTCGCTGTTTATTATTGGCTAAATCTGTCCCTGCATAACGAGCTTGTAAATTTGTCGCAGTCCCTGCACCATAGATTAATAGAGAAGCGAATAATAAAATTACACTATTCATCATGGCAGCAATCACTACTCCAATTGCCCCTAGTCCACCTACAATAAACCCTGTCGATAACCCTATACGACGTCCATACCGTTGAGAAAGTTTTCCTACGATTAAAGCTGCTATTGCTGACCCTAAAGTAAATAAAGCTGATGGCACACCTGCATAGGCATCCGTTCCAAGCATTTGTTGAGCTAAAAGAGCACCAACTGTAATACCTGCTGCAAGCCCTGCTCCACCAAATATTTGGGAAAGACTAACAACAATCAACACGCGTTTATATAAGTTTTTTAGCTTTTCAGGTGAATCTATATAACTCTCAATAGAATCTTGTGATTGAACAAACACTTATTAAACACCTTCTTTCTATTTTTATCTCAATGTTTACAACATTAGTTGGCAGCACTTCGACAACTTTAGTACTACCCATTAACGCGGGAGAGAATTATTTTTAGTTTATTATTTAAAAACAATGATGATGATGTGCCCCTCTAAATACCAACCAAATTATACCCTTAATTATGTATACTATTTACTTCTCCTTCGAACGTCAACTATAAAAATATCCGGATAGACTTATTTCTATCCGGATACAGAGGCTAATTATTTTACCAATAACCAAGAAGCTTCCACCATAAGCCTCCTACGATAGTAAAGATCAGAATGGAAACAACGGAAACTACAAATCCAACTGTCCACCATTTTTTCTGATCAATATAACCTGCACCAAAGAAGACCGGTGCTGGACCAGAACCATAATGAGTAGTGGCGCCAAATAAATTACTAAATGCCGCTAATAATATAGCTGCTAACATAGCTGGTGCTCCTGCTTGCAGCATAACAGATAAAAATGCTGCATACATCGCACTAATATGCGCAGTGGAACTCGCAAAGAAATAATGGGAATAGAAATAGACTAATGCTAATATTAAAACAGCCCATATCCAACTATACCCAGATACAAGTCCACCAACTTCATTACTAAACCATGGAATTAGCCCTAGTTTGTTCATAAAAGATGCCATCATAAATAGTGTGGCAAACCAGACAAGTGTATCCCATGCCCCTTCTTCCTTTTTAATATCTGCCCATGTTAACACGTTTAACAGTAAAAGCAAGGAAAGTCCTATTAGAGCTGATGTAGTGGCACTAATTCCTAAGTAATCTCCACCTATCCATAACGACAATACAACAACAAATACTACGATCATTCGCTTTTCAGAACTTTTTAGTGGACCAAATTCATCCAGCTTCTTTTTAGCAATAACTGCTGCTTCTGGTGTTTGCTTGATTTCAGGCGGATAGATTTTATAAATAATATAAGGAACAACAATTAAAGCTGTTAACCCAGGGACAATCATAGCCATCGCCCAACCAAACCAAGTAATAGTTACTCCAGCTGTATCACTTGCTAGCTTTACAATTAAAGGATTCGCTGCCATCGCCGTCATAAACATAGCAGACGTTATTAAATTTCCTTGAAAACCAACCGTCAAGAGAAAAGCACCCATCTTACGCTCTGTCCCGTCTTCTGGTTTAGATCCGAAGGTATGAGACAATGACTGGATGATTGGAAAAATTACACCACCAGCACGAGCTGTATTACTAGGAATAGCCGGCGCTAATATTAGGTCACTCGCTAGTAAAGAGTAAGACAGACTCAAGGTTTTTTTCCCAAAAAGACGAACAAATAGATAGGCAATTCGTTCTCCTAGTCCCGTTTTAATAAATCCACGTGAAATAAAGAAGGCAATGACAATTAGCCAAATTGTTGAATTGCCAAAACCGCTTAATGTCTCTTCAATGGTTAATGTATTTGTTATTGCAATCACAGCCATAGCAATAATGGATACAGCTCCCATTGGCAACGGTTTAGTGATAAATCCTATAATTGTCGCAACAAAAATAGAAAATAGATGCCACGCCTTTTCATCTACTCCTGAAGGTACTGGACAAAACCAGATAGCCACGCCAACAGCAAGGGTAATTAAGAAAGGAACCCATTTGACTGCACTTTTTTCTTCTTTCATGATGTAAATGCTCCTTTACCCCAATGTATTTTCAAAAGTGATTTCTCCCATGATTTTATATTTCCCCATTATCCAAAAAACATAAGTATTATATATGCTTTATGTAATAGATGAAAAGAGTTTTGTTACATTTCTTAGAAAAAAATAACCTCGAGTTAGAAATATTTCTCTATTATGTAAAATTAACAATAAAAATGAACTTTTTTATAGGATATTTTTTACAATATAACAAGGAAAACATGTTTGCCACCGGGGATAACTTCCCACAAAAATCGTTCTTTGTGAGACATTAGAGGATGTAATTCGAGAAATCAAAAGTTATATGACCTATTACAATCATTATCGAGGTTAGTGGAACCTAAAAAAGATGACACCTGCACAATGCAGACTATCATCTTTCCTAGAGCTTTTTTAAATGTTCTTTACAAAGCGTACACATTATTTTGAATAGATTCTTTCATAATTCAAGAAATATTTTATGTTCTCATCTATGTTGATCTAAAAGAATAGGATTACCATCCGGATCTTCAATTGTTAAATTTGTAGGGCCTTCGGATATCTACAGTGCCCTTTTTGTGTACTCAGAAGTTTGCAAGGCTATTGGGTATTACCATATTGCTATCGAGCCTATCCAGAAAACAAAAATACGTTATTCTTTTTGTAGAACGATTTCTCTAAGATTTGTACCGTTCTTCATTCGTTTTTGAATACTTTTTTTATTCCAGATAAGACACATCAAGTTTAAAAACTTCGTTAAAAATGAATCGCCATTTTAGGAATTAGCTTGAGGAGTGTGCATGAGGATTATTTAGTAATACTAGTGGTTGCCGTTCTGGCGGGCAATAACGTTTCTTTTGTTATGCCCGCTCAAATCGTTCCTGTCAGAATCTGCTTACTATCAACTACTGCCTTTATTTATTTTATTTTTCTTACAAGCCAGCGCCAGCCTATCCAGAAAACTATTATCATTATTCCTACTCCAACAGACTCTGTCAGTATCCACAAAACGATAAGAATCAACAAAATAATTAACGGAAGAATCGTCAGCTTCAAATCGTCCAACTCTTTCATTCACTCACTCTTCTTTCTTGAATGATATTTTGTTCCCCAAAAGAAAGACAGATGCTTAATACAAACCGATTTCAACTATTTTATGAATTGTCCGTAGAGAAAGTTTCTTAATTCGAGAAAAAATGGTGTTCATAAAACTTCGCCTAACATAAAAAACACCAGCATTGTTAGTACAAAAAGTGCTGGTGTTTAGGTTAAAATATGATTCGTACGCATTGTATGGTCTATATAATTAATAGCATTAAATACCTAAATATAAACAAAATGATTTTATTTATCTTCATTATATTCTGAAGGTAGCATAATGGAACCTCATACTGTGTTATTTTTACTTGATGATGTTGCATAATAATTTAAAGCCTGGATTTCTTTTATAACGATTGCACCACAAATGTATGTAGACAAGCCGATTATTCTAGGCCAGGTGTGTTGATTAACCATTTTTATACATTCGAAGAGGCTGATTTCCGCTACGGGCTATTTTAACGTTCGATGGAGCAACATAATAAGTCATATGCCTCCTTCCAAAGAAGTGAATATTTTTGCATCAACAGATATTTAACCTTTGCTATATTTCAGCTGATACTTTTCCATTACTCGACTAAAGAACGAGGCTAGAATTTGCTGAAAAAGCATGCCAAACACGACGGGCATGACCGTTTTTGCTGGAAAGTATGTAGTCGCTATAACTACCCCTACCGCAATATTGCGCATGCCTCCTGTAAAAACGAACATCGTAATAATACTTATATCCTTCCAAAGAAAATGACCTAGCACTAAACATAGTGCATACCCTGATACCGCAAGTGCAAATACAACCAAAATAACACTAACTAGTTCCCAGTTAATATTTTTAATGTACGGGGCAATTGCACTACTATTAATCATTACAATGCTAAACAAGCTAAGCTTTGAAAAGGGGGCTAATTTCCTTCCTAATGTCACCGTAATTTTGCCTTTAGTAAACTCGTTCAACGCTACGCCTATAAGAGAAGGCACAACAATCATCCATAGTAAATCTACTATCAGACTAACCGTATCAATTTCGATTGTTTGCCCCACAACAATATGTAATAAAGCAGGAATAACAACAGGAGATATGAGTGTATCGATTAAAATGATCGCAAGACATAACGCAAGATGTCCCCTACAAATACTCACCCAAATAAAGCTCGTTACCCCTGTTGGCAAAGCGACCGCTAAGACAAAGCCAATTGTTAGTAAATGATCCTGAAAGATAACGGTTGATACAAAATAAGCCCAAATTGGCATTAGTACATGTAAAAATGCAATGACTATAAAGATAACTGTTGGGTATTTTTTTAAACTTTTTATCCCTTCAACATTCATACTTAAACTACCCGCAAACGTCATAAAGGCAAACAGCCACGGTACTAAAAATAAAAGCTGATGCCCTACATTCTCTAACAGCACACCTATCACTAAGCTAAGCGGTGTCAAAATAGGCATCCATTTTTGGAGGTATTTATTTAAACTATTCAACATTGTTTGCTCCCTCTTTCATAAAAGCATCACCTATCTTTAACAATTTTTGCAATCGCCCTTTCTAGTAAAACATACTAGAAAAATTTGCAGTTTTTAACCATATCCTGCAAACTATTAACATAACTAGCTAGAAAGGATGACTAGATTAATGAAAAAATTAGTGTCCACTTTATTGCTTTCCATACTTGTTATGGCAAGTGGGTACACGGTACAAGCTGCTGGCTTTAAAGATGTGCCAGCAGATCACTATGCCTATGAAGCCATCATGTGGGCTGAGGAATATGATATCGTTAATGGCTATGCTGATGGTACATTTAAGCCCAATGCAACCATTACAGAGCAGCAATTCGCAAAATTGCTTGCTAATTTTTTTGAGCTTGAATCACCGTATGATGAGTTAAAAAAACAGACCACTGCTGCAAACTGGTCTGATGAATATTACAACCGACTTGCAAGCTATGGTGTACCATTAAACGGATATTTTGATAACAATATTCGAGCAGCTACCGTGAAGCGTGGTGTTGTGGCACAGGCAATTTCACATTTAGTTAATGGTAAAAGTGGATTAGACCAATCCATTCAGTTCTTAATTGATTATTACATTTCTACAGGACAAAACCCACAGTATGAAAATCGCAATTTGCAAAAGTTTTTTGGCGTTACAAACAGTATGACACGTGCTCAAGTCGTTACGATGCTCCACCGTATGGATGAAAGAAATTTTTATGAAATTTCAGAGGATGCACAAGCAATTCATGAAAATACTAGCAATGCATCTTTAAATACACGAGCGAAAAATGGCCAAAATCAGCTAGATAAAACAATGCAGCTCACAACACCTACTAACAGTGTTTGGGA
This sequence comes from Lysinibacillus sp. G4S2, assembly GCF_030348505.1. NCBI lineage: Bacteria > Bacillati > Bacillota > Bacilli > Caryophanales > Bacillaceae > Lysinibacillus > Lysinibacillus sp. G4S2. The sequence goes on from NZ_JAUCFJ010000002.1 coordinate 3,116,357, forward strand.
AGGTACCTATTCGTACTATTATAAATGGGGTAAAGGCGCCACTGATTTTAATCGCCGTGATGCCATCATTTCCAATGCAACAAGTAAAAGCTTTAATATTTTCATTACTGCCAATGATGGAACAGCAGCAGGGAGTGTCGATGGGACAGCAACGATTACTTCCAGCAATAAGGCAGTGATGAACAAATCTTCAAACGGCAATCGCTGTGTACTAGAATTTGAACGCCTTAATAATGCACTAAAAATTACCGAGGTTGATTGTAGTGCAGAGCATGATGAAGGAACCAATTTTTCTGGAACTTTAAAGAAACAATAAGTTTTACACGGGTCCGACTGAAAATCTCCAAACTTATAAAGGGGCATCAAGGTGTTTGAGTTATTGCACCGTTACGATACTTTTATAAGTCACCATAATCCCCTTCCTTAGGGAAAATGGCTAAAAAGTGCGAAATGGATTAAAATATTCATTCGCACTTTTTTATATTTCGTCAACTCTTGGTAGACTTCTATTACTGTAATCGTATCCTTAATAGTGATCAAGCTAGCTTTTTAGCGGTGCTGCCGATTTCAATGGCCAGCACCTTTTTTCTAGTCATTCGTCAGTTAGGCGATCTTAAAACTTCTTATACCACTCCATGGCAATCTCAATAAAATCAGCGAGATACGGAGATAGATGTTTATTTTTATGCCAAGCAATATCCGTAAAAATATCTGCTACATTCATTGATGTAGTCAGTTCTTTTAAACGATGGTTTTCTAACTCCTTCTCCACCACCATTTTCGGTAAGAATGAGATCCCTAAGCCTGCCATCACACATTGCTTAATGGCTTCAATACTAGCAAATTCAATCATTTGTAATGGATGGACACCTTCCTGTTGTAGCTCTATTTCCAATTGATTACGGTAGGAGCAACCACTTTCCGTTAAAAGCATCGTTTCTTTGGATAGTTCCTGTAAAGAAAATATATTTTCTCCCTCGTTCCCCTCTGTTAGTGCACTAATAAATACCAATTGCTCTTGAATAAGTCGCTCTCGATGTAACATAGGTGTCTCCTTATAAGCATCCGTAATAAATGCTATATCGAGATTGCCTGACTGTAATAATTCTTTGGCGATTTCTGTTGTGTGTACAGGCTTAAAAATAATTTTTACTTGGGGATGAGATTTTTGAAATTGTTGTAAAATAATTGGAAGACGATACACACATTGACTTTCCTGTGCACCTATTTTTAATACCGCTGGTGCCTGTTCGTTTAACACTGCTTTTTTCATTTCCATATCTAAATCGAGCATTTTTTGGGCATACTGTTGTAATCGCTTGCCCTCTTCTGTAAGAGTAATGCGTTTTCCAAGCCTCTCAAAAAGAATTACTCCTAGTTCTTCTTCAAGCGATTTAATTTGTGCTGTAATACTTGACTGTGCATAACCTAATAACTGTGCTGTTTGCGTAAAACTTAACATTTCTGAAGCTGTTAAAAACGTTTGTAACTGTTTTATATCCATATTCTCACCTCTAAATCGTTTTTTTCGATACATCCCATCGAAACATTCATCTTTATCGATAATAAAAACAAGTTTACACTAGTTATAACCTGAAAGATAGAGGAGGATTCCTATGAAAATCACCGCTTTTATCGGTAGCTCTAGAGCCGATAGTAATAGTGAACAATTAGCTGACTTTGTATTAGAAGGGATGAATCATAAAAAAATAGATCTAAAAAATTTAACGATTGAGCCCATTCATGATTTGCGTCATGATGACAAAGGTTTTCAGTTTGTAGATGATGATTATGATCAAATTATTCATGCATTTTTAACAAGTGATATCGTTATTTTTGCCACACCGATTTATTGGTACAGCATGTCAGGAATTATGAAAAACATGGTCGATCGACTAAGCCACGCTATTCGTGATGAGCGCTTTCCACAGCTAAAAGAAAAATTACAGACAACAGAAGCAATTGTTCTTGCTGTCGGTGGTGATGCCCCCTATATAAAGGGCCTACCAATGATTCAACAATTCCAATATATCTTTGACTTCTTAAAGATGCCGTTCTCCTCGTATATTATTGGAGAAGCAAACAAGCCTGGTGAAATCAGTCAAGATGAACAGGCATTAGCACAGGCATCCATATTAAATAAGCAGTTAAAAGCACGCATCAATATCAAATAAGAAAACGACCTGAAAGCGGTTATGCTTTTAGGTCGTTTTTCAATGTTAGACTTCTGCCTCTATCGGAATATGTTTGAATGTTGTCACATCAAATAACCATGTATCTTTAACTTTAAGGTAGGAATAACAGTTAAATTTCAAAACAGAAAAATTATCCATTTTAATGAAAACTAATATATCCTATTCAATAAACAATTTTTGCGTAAATTTATTTTAAATCAAGCTTTGAAAGCGGCTCAATTATAAAGTTATATCTCTAATATAGTTTGTCGTTCTCAACAGTTTCCATTGTCCCTATTTTTCCTCAAAAATTTTTTAAGATAGATAGCTAATAATGGTTGGCTATCTTTTTTCATTTTAATACTGACACAATTTGGACTATTTGGTATAGTTTATTCGATAGAAAACAAACTTCAAAGGAGGTATTTTAGCTATGTCAAAAGTATTTGAATTTAAATCAAATGGCAAATTTATAGTAACAGTAGATGACTATAATGTAAAAATTCAACCAAAAGGTTTTTCAAACTTTATTAACAAGGGCGGTTCAAAAGGTGAGAAATCAATACCTATTAAATCTATAACTGCAATCCAATTCAAAGAACCTGGACTTACTACTGGATATGTTCAATTTGCTTACTCAGGTTCTAGTGAAACAAAGGGCGGTACAATGGCAGCCGTTAAAGATGAAAATACAATTACATTTGTAAAAAAAGAATTGAAACAAGCACGTGAAATGGTAGACTTGATTGAATCTAAACGTCAAACTGAATCAACTCCTTCTAAAAATTCATCAGTTAGCGCTGCAGATGAGATTTTAAAGATGAAAGAACTATTAGATGCAGGTATCTTAACTCAAGACGAATTTGACACTAAGAAAAAGCAATTGTTAGGAATCTAAGTCACTTAAAATGTAATGAACCCGATAAGTTAGACTTTAACCAGAATGGATTTCTCCATTCTGGTTTTTCTTTTATGCGTCCAATCTTTCACAATAGCTGACTGGACTACATCCAAATTTCTCTTTATTCGCTTGAAATTGTAGTAGAAATATACTTTTCAGTCGCTTGTGTTATTTCTTCAAAACTAGTATTGATAATTACGAGATGCATTTCTTGTTTCAGTAGGCGAAGAAGTTTCCATTAAGCTAATTGTTTAAGCGGTTTCCTTTTCGAGACATGCATTGTAGCAGGATTTTCATGACCTAGTAGGTGTTGTAAATCTGCAAGTTCAATTCCAACATTCATTGCCAGTGTTGCGAATGGATGACGCATCACGTGTGATTATTGCGAAGGTATTACAAGCGAAATATGAGGCGCACTTCGTCTTAAAGGATGGACGAAAATTTTAAATGACAGATAACTAATTTGGTTGTCTGTCTTTTTCATATGTACTTTTAACAATTATTTCCCTACAATGGAAATACAGAGGAGGAATTTGATAAGAAAATTATTTTATGTTAGAGCCCTTTAGCATTTTCACTTGCTACATGCGGTTGGGAAAAAAATTTTTCCTAAAGAAGAGCCTGTAGCAAAAAAATAGCCCCTGAATTTTTAACATCAATCATGAGAACAGTAAGTTATAGTAACCATTGATACACAATGTTGTTAAAGGTTCAATTATACATAAATTAGTAAGGAGTATCTAATAAATGGATATACGGAAGAGTATGTTGTTTTTTATATCACCACTATTATTTTTAGTTTCTTGTAGTAGTGATGATCAAGCTGTTAAAAGTGATGAGAAAACGTATATATCACCAATTCAAGAAAAGGAAATATATGAAATTAAACAACCCGCAAAGGTTAATGTTTCAAGAGGATTAATACTGAGTAATATGAACAATTCGTTAAATATAAATGAAATTGAGAAAGGGTTAATGAATTTATCAGTAAATCACTTTTCTACAAAGAAGTTTTATATGCAAGAAGGTCAATATTTAGATAATAAGATTATTAGTCAATGGTTAGATCGAAAATCAAAAGAAGGTTTTGGTTTAAACCCGCCTATAAAAAAGAGTACTGGAGATGTTTTAGAGGATGAAAAAAATAATCCTAAGATATTATCTCATATATTAGAACAAAATTTTATTAACAAAGAAAATGGAGAAATAGAAGGAATGTCTTTAGCCATATCCTTAAATGAATTTTATGACATTAAAGTAGCTGATGATAAAGGTTTAATTTATACTGGTCAAGTTAAAGTAGATTCTAACGATGATAATGTTAACGATGTAGAAAAATATGGTAAGGAAATAACTGAGATAATAATAAAAGATATTAGAAATAATAAAAAAATACCCAATGTTCCTATTTATGTAACTTTGTATCAAGAATCAAATAAAAATGATATAATTCCAGGAATATTTTTAGCTGAAACATTTATTCCTGAAGGAGAGTATAAAATAGATGAATGGACTGATATAAATATAAAAAATTATACATTCCCTTCAGATTCATTATACAGTTTAGACAAAGATACTTATGAAAAATTATTAATTTTTAAAGAAGATATTCAAGAAGGTTTTAAACATTTAAATCCTAAAATAATTGGTAAAATTAGATATAAAGATGGGAAATTAATCGATTTAAAAATAGACGTTAATGCGCCTTTAATAAATGATAACGAATTGATTGCTCTTTTACAGTTGGTTGGCACTAGAATAAATACTATTTTATTTGATTATGTCCCTGTTACTGTTCGTATTATAGATCAAAAACAAGATGTTGGGATTGTCATATGGGATCCAACAGAAAAACAGATTTATGCAACTCCAATATAATTTCTCAAACTTCGCAGCGAGATAAACCAGCCCAAAACAGATGCTTGGATTTATCCTTCTTGACACTATTTTTAGGTATTTAAAAAGCACCTCATTCTTTGGTATAGTGAGATTGACTAGAAAACATTACTAAGCAGAAGAGGTGCTTCCATTATGATAGAACAGAATGACCAAAATAATCAACTACCAAAAAAAATTTATCACGTCTTTCGTGAATTTGAAACATATCGATCACAAAATTCAAAAACTCATCAAAAGTCAACTTCAGCAATGGATTACCAGCCTTCCTAGTTAAATCAAGGCTCATTTACCGATTTCATTGTGCGAAGTTTGAGTTAATAAATAATGTAGCCCAATGTATAGTTTCTAATATTATCGAAAAAACGACCATATCTTAATGGTCGTTTTTAAATTCGAGCTCTTTAGGTGGTTCCCCTTTTCTATTCATCAAGCGCATACGAATTGGCTCGATTTTTAGCGTAATCATTTCATCTTGATTACCAACAAAAATACTTGTGAAAAACTCAGCTAACCTATTTTTTAATCCTTCCTCTTGAATTTCTGTTAACTTCCCTTCAATTTCAACATACGAATCACCAAAGCCTCCATTTTCGTATCCATATAAAATATGTGTATACGGGTTTTTGCGAAGCTCTTCCATTTTTTCAGAATGTTTATTTGTCACGGTGTATAATACAAAGTCTTCATTTTGGAACGTCATGTATCTCGAATAAGGTTTTCCGTTCTCAACTGTTGCCATCGTTCCTATTTTTTCTCGATTTAATACTTCTAATATTTCATCGCGTACAGAGCTCATATTATTCCATCCTTTCTTTTATCATTATATTTTGTCCTTATTTAGCAAATCTAACCGCCATTTTTTGAAAAATACGAAATGTCAATCTTCAAGGAATATCCTCAATCTATTGTTATAATAACTTTTTAGACACACGAATTTTTAGAATGAGGGTTTTAATGATGAAGCAAGCTTTTTTCACAAGATGTCTATTCTTCCTTTCAGGCATTTTGGTTTTATCTTTCGGTATAACGTTAACTATTAAAGGGCAAATTTTTGGTGTTGGTTCGTGGGATGTTTTGCATATTGGACTAACTAAAACGTTCGGGTTAACGATTGGTACTTGGTCAATTTTAATTGGTCTAGCCATTTTAGCTGTTGATATGGTAGTAACGAAGAAGTTTCCACTGCCAGGCACATTTATAGATATGTTTTTAGCAGGTATTTTTATTGATATTTTCAACTATTTACTTCCGGATATAGATGGCTTTTGGATGCAACTACTAGCTTATGTATGTGGTTTAGTATTACTTGGTTGGGGCTGTGGTATGTATATGGTGGCGAATTTAGGCATTGGTCCTCGTGATTCATTAATGCTTCTTATGGTCCATAAGTTTGGCTGGAGTGTTACACGCGCTCGTACAACGATGGAAGTATCAGTAGCTATAGTTGGTTTTTTACTTGGCGGACCTATTGGGGTTGGAACAGCTCTAATGGCCTTTGGGCTTGGGCCAATTGTACAATTTGCTTTAACATACAACGAGAAATTATTTACAAAATGGACAGGCGTGAAGAGCGCTGTTATATAAAGTGAAAGTTTAATCACCAATGGGGCTTTTACAAGATAGTAACTGGCCAAAACCTAAAAAGCGCGAGAAATCAATTTAGAAACGTTGATTTTTCGCGTTTTTTGATGTTAAATTGAATGTTGCATGAAGATAGATGTCGATATTTTTCAAAAGTTGGTTGATAAACTAAAAAAGTTGGTTGATCAATCGATAAAGTTGGTCGATAAACAATCAAAAGTTCTCGACAAATCTCAAAACTGCAGCTCATTAAAGATTTCTGTCGCTGCCGTTGCGCCCCTCTCCAATTTCGCTGCAGAAAAATGAGATTTTGTCCCAGCTTCTTTTTTGCCTTTTATTCGAAACACCCTTTGCCTTAATGCGTTTTATTATCCCATGGCTATTTATTGCAACAAGTATTATTTATGCTATAACTTATATTCGCTTTCGCAAAGCAATTCAGGATCTCATTCAATAGTGAATGCTAAAAAGGAACCATTTTACAGATGTAAATTGGCTCCTTTTTTTACTTTTGCTCTAATGTGTGAGCAATCGAATCGTTTTTGTACGACTAATCGGTACAGCTGAATCGTGCTCGACGACAACAACTGTTGAAAATTTATTATAATAATGGTCATCGTGAGCCTTAGGAGATAAAATAATGAGCTTTCGTTGTAATTCGTTTACATACAAATCAAACACTTTTTCTTTACGTTCCTCATCCAATGCACTATCAAACTCATCTAGGACGATGAAGCTTGGTGAAGTATTTAAATTTTGTAGCAAGGCAAGTGCAAATAATAGTGAGCTTAATGACTCTTCTCCGCCTGACACACCTTTTCCAAGCTTACCATGTCTGGCCTTTGTGCCCACATCTTCTAAACGCCCACTATGTCCGATTTTTCGTGCTTTAATATACAACTTAAAAATTGTACGACCTTTTTTATCTTCAAAACGTTCATATTCAATTTTTCCTTCAAATTGGAATTCATCCATATATTTTGAAAATAAATTATTAATTTTAAGAACATTCATATTGATGGTCGTTTCAAGACGATTCTCATTTTCTAATGCTCGATTTCTGTGAATTTCTAAGTATTCCTGTGTTTGATCTACTGTCTCTTTTTTTAGGTTAAAATCATCTTTTACTGCAATATAATTACGCTCTGCCTCCGGATTCACCTTTTCTGCTCGTGCATTCTCAAAGTTGATACGGGCTGTGGTATTATCACTCTTTAACTTTGGAATAGTGCTATTTAATGATAGAGGTACTTCTTGCACTTCAGCAAAAATATCTGGAATAATTGTTGCCAGTTCCTCCAAACAAAGCTGTTCTTGCAAAATAGAGGCCTCCGCCACCTCAAATTCTTCTTGATATTTGAGAAGTAGTTTCTTCGTACCATATACATCATTTTCTGCATCTCTTAAATCACTCTTAAGTAACCTTATATCGCTTTCCTTCTGTCTACAAACATCATGAAGTTTGTAGCTCTCATCCTTTAATTGATTAAGTGTGCTATTCGACTCATCAATAATAGCATTCAATTCTATTAACTTTAATTTCGTTTCTGTAAGCTGTTCTTGAACTTTCTTTAAAGCTCCAAGCTGTTCATAAATGTCTAACTCGGTTTTTAGCTTTTCTAATTCAAATTGGTTGGCTATTTTTTTCTCTTGCTCGTTTTGTAGTGCTGTTGTTAGCTGGATTTCTTGTTTCTGAAGCGCTGTAAATTGTTCGTCTAGTTTTGTTTTGTACTGTACCTTATGATGCTTAAATTCAGCATCTACAACACTTGCTTCTGCCTTCTGTACATCCTTTATAATACTATTTAGCTTTTGCAAATTAATTTGGTCTTCTTTAAATTGTGTTGTCGCCGCTAATAGCTGTGATTCGAGCTGAGCTCTTAATTGGCGCATTGTGTGTAACTGCTCTGTCAGCATTTTATCATTTAAAATAACTGTATTTTTTTCTTGTGTACCTCGATAGCCGTGCTCGTCGACTAATAATTCACCTTGGATCTTTGGCGCTTGAATCTCAAAAAATTGCTGTGCCCACCATAATGCTTTTACGGCAAAATTCTGTTCTTTTTCCGATAATCCTTGTCGAATAACTAATTTTTGCACTGGTAAACTAGTTGTCAAACGTTCTGGTACAATTGAACGTAATGATACATGATATAAATCATTAAACGCTATTCTCTCTTTTGCATCGTAAAAAATGGTGTATTTAATTGAATTCAAACGATTTTCATGCTCTATTGTGGCACCTTCAGCTAACGTAACTAAATCTCGGAATGTATAAGCCGAGATGTCTCGTTGCTTGAATTGTTGTAAGCCCGCTAATTGACGAGCTGAATATATTTGATTGTTTTCACGTTGTGTAATTTCAATTGTTGTATTTTCAAGTTTCTGCTCTAAGGAAACTTTTTTCTTATAATAATCTTGAATTTGCTCTTCAAGATGTGTAATTTTTTGTTGTACTTGGTGGGCACTCGTATGCTCCGCAAGAAGTGCGATTGCTTCCTGTTCCTCTTTTTCTATTTTCTCTAGTTCCCATTTAAGGGTTAATCGATTTTCATTCAGCTCATCCTTTTGCATAACCAAATTTGTAAATTGCTGCTGTAATTGTTTATATTGCTGTTCAATTATAGCTATTTTTTTCTGTGCATCATTGAATTTTACTTTTGTTATATCTTCTGTAAAACGAAGCTGTTTACGCTGTTCTTCTGTCTGAATGAGTTGAACCTTTAATTCTTGCTCAGTCAAAATTAAGGTCTTTCGTTTCTTGGAAAACTGTTCAAGCAATGTTGATTTTGATCGCTTTTCCTCATCCATTTGCAGCTGCTTTTTATTCAGGTCTTGTAATAAAAGTTTTGCTTTTTCGATTTGTTTCTTTATTTGCCCAATTTTTCCTTCTGTATCTTGATGAATGTCTGTTTGCTTTTTTTGTTTTTCTACAAGTTCTAGCTTTTGATTATTGTATAATTGCATAAGTGACATGGTATTAAGGATATGCGCTTTTCCTGCTTCATATAAACGAGCCTTGTTATTTTTCAAACGATCAAATTCTTCTTTTGCTATTTTCAGATTAAATTCAGCTTGCTTAACAACAGTCTTTGCAGCTACAAGTTCTTGTTCTAGCTCTTTAACACCTTCAATTGCCGTTTCCCACGATTGCTGGATTTCAGTTATATTATGCATTTCACTAAATCGCCGAAAACGCTCTTCAGGCGCCATCACAGCAAATTGATTCACTTCTTGCTGATACCAAATTAAATAAAATAAATCTGAATCAATTTTATATTTAAACTGTAAATCTTCTTTATATGTTGTAAAATTACGTTGGTTCGCATCACCTGAACGATAAATATCGCTGACAGTCAATTCGTCCTCTGTTTCTCCAGTTAGGACATGATATTCCCGCTGTAATACGCCTCGATTTGCATCCTGCTCAATCATTAATCGAAATGACACAAAAGGTGCTGCGTCAATTCGTGATGGCCCTTCATTTTTAAAGGTCAGCTCCACCATCGCTCTCCATTTTTGATGGCTTGGTAAATTATTTGAACGCAAGCCCTCTAAATCGATTTTTGACGAATATAGTACCGCTCCCATACAAAATGATATCGTTGATTTTCCTGTACCATTTGGACCCGTGATTAGGATATGATCATTAGCTTGACCAAATAAAATGCGCGTTGGTTTATAGTCACGTATACCACTAAACTGCAGACGATAGGGAATCATAGTGCATCCTCCCGAATATACAGATTATAACGTTTGAAAAATTTCAATACTTCTTCTTTATTTAACTGAGTAGATTGTGCAAATTCTGCAGTTCTTCGTAAAAATGAATCTGAAAACATATGAACACCAATCGCTGTTAACGAGTAAGCTTTTTCATTTTTTGAAATTTCATTTTCTTCTACTGCACCGATTTTTTTCAGTTGGTCGATATTTTTCAGTAATTTAGCACTCGCATTTAACAGTTCATGGCCGAAATCTGTTAATATTTGCTGTAATAGTGTATATTCATGGTTTAGTACTTCCTGCTGATAAAACATATACAGTAAAATGGCAAGTGCCTCTTTGCTTAATGTCGACTTTGCATCCTTGGCGGAAACTCGCATCATAACGATCACGCGCGTTCTTTTTTCATCATAAATTACACGAAAGTAGCGATGCACCGCTGCATTTACACGTTCAATAAAAGAATAGAAAGCCTTGTCATCATTTTTTATGTTAAGTAGCTTTTCTAAATCCTTACGACGCAAACCGTAGTTGCTTCCTAGTACACTTGCAGAGGATGAAAATAATAGCTGCATGAATGCTAGCTCTTCCTCCGTCGATAAGTAGGCGCGTAAATTACTCATTGTCGCGAGTTGTGCGTTTATATCGTTGTAATGTAAATCGTCTGTCGTCATCTTCTACCCACTCCCATCGTTTATCGAATTGTTTTGTATCTGATACTTCTTTCATATTCACCTTTTGTTTACTCGTTAAAGCTGATACAGCTAAAAGGGAGCGAATTGAGTCTGCCCATTCAGCAGAGCTTGATTCAATCATCACTTCTTCTAGTTCACTTTCACCATGTACATCCAAGTAATGTTCGATTACATCTGTATTAATAACCGCCTTCGTCATTTGCCAAGCTGCATCATCAAACAATTGTTGAACTGATTCACCTTCAACAACTGTTTCTTCAAAGTCGATTTCCTCTTCAGCCTCAATTGGATCGTTCACTTTTGGCTCGTAGGTTTCTAAATAGTGAATAGTTTCATCAATATCTTGTCCACCTATTGGAGCTGCAAATTTAATAGGTAACCAAATACCGTCCAGTTCCTCATCCTTATACTGTGCCTGCTCCATAAAACTAAATAAATCATACGCATTTGGGATATTCGAATCGATTGGTGGGTTGTACATATTTACGATAAATGTGCGTACCTTTTCAGGTGAAATCGAATCGGAGAGAGGCGTATCCTGCATCGTGACAAAACGAATATATTTCGTAAGCATTCCTAGACTAAGAGCTGTTCCCTTTGATAAAACGGCTGTCCCACGTTGTACTAATTCACTCATCACTAAGCTCTCTTCTACCGTTTGGAACTGGCTAAGTCGCTCTTGCATTTTTATTTCAAGTTCCTGCATTAGCTGATGGATAATTTCAAGCTGTGGTAAAGCATTTCGATCCGCAAAAAATTCCAATTGACGAAGTTCCAGTTTTTGAATGGCATCTTCAACATTGTGAATCATAGATGCAATTTTATTGCCTCCTGAGATTCCATTATCATCATAGGCTGCACTGAGCTCCGCATCTCGTCGCGCTTGGAAAAGCGAACGCCCAATATCATCCTGTAAATAATAGGCTAATGAATCGTTCGCAAGACGAATAAGTGCATCCATCATCCGTTTACCACGGTCTAATAATTTTATTTGACGCGTTTGCTTAGTAAGCCAGCTATTACGCGCCAAAATGTAAATTAAGTGATCAAGTTGCTTGATGGTTGGTGGTGCATCATCGATATATGTATTACGATAACGATAATACAGCATTTCTGTATCCTCAATCACATCTGTTAAGCCTAAAGATTCTTCATATAAAAGCTGAATCGTATTTAGAAACCGCAAAATTTCAAGCGGTGACTCATAAATTTGCTGGCTCCCAAGCTCGTTTAAAACTCCCGCTAATGAGGCAATATCGCGCATTGATGTTTTAAGCTCAGCTGTGTTCGATTCAACATTAAAAATAGAGATTGGCGCTCGCTTTACTGTATCCATTTCATCCATTGTTCTATATCTCCTAATTGCTGCTCTTGTTCGTGTTCAGCTATTTCAAGTTCGCCAAGTAGCCACTTTTTATAGGCTTCGATATCAGAAAAAGTCTGATTATCCCTAGCAATGATTTTATATGGTGTATGAATCATTTGTACTGCATGCATAGCTATTATTAAGCCTGCAACATCAAAATCTGTCCAAACAATCACTGTTTGCGTGGTGACAAGCTGACGAATCAACGTTTTATGCGCAGACCTTATTTGACCATCTAAGCATAAAATAAAGGAATTAGTCTGCTGTAAAAAGCTCGTTTCCTTTGCCATTCGTGTAAGGATTGCTCTATTTTCGACAAGCCAAATAATGCTCGCATCTGTTTTATATGTATCCTTTAAAATGGCATCATCTGTTAATGCATGGATAACACCTTGTTGATAATGGCTAAATGTCCCCGTTAACTCACCAGAAAAAAAGACTGGTGTAATTTTCCCTAAACTAATTAATCCGCAATCGCTTGACTGTACAGAGAAGACTCGTTCTAGCTCCTCGATAAATTCTTTTTGCTCACGGTCGAAAACTTTTGAGCCTCCAATCTTATCAAAAAGCGTAGCACCTATTTCTTTAAAATCAAATAGTACTCCTTCATTTGCCAATTGGAAAAAGCCGATTGAAAAATGCAAAAAACGTAATCGCTTTTCAATCGACCAATGGGACAATAATTTTGTCGTATGTGCTAATTTTTCGATCGGCATTGCTACAAAATCATTTAATTGTTGGACAGCTTGTTGAAGTTCTTTTATAGGTTGTATGTCAGCACTTTTTTGCAACTGCAATGCATAATCTTCTAACCTTTGCGTCTGCTGCTCTTTCTGCGCATCAATATAGTACTTTAAACTTGGTCCAATTCGGTAATGAATTGCTTTTGCGGTATGCCCATCTTGTGCAAAAACAATCTCTTCTATAATCCACCCTTCCTTAATCCAACTTTGAATTGTAGAATAATCTTCTGTTAGCTTTCGCTTTGCATTTTTTGTGAATTTATAATTTAATAGCCCTTGTGGTGGCACTGTTTTTATTAGTTGACCAACCTTTAAAAACGATACAATTCGGTAAGTTCGTGCAGTTTGTTTTGCTACCGTATACTGCTTAATTGTATCTGAAATATATTTTGGAGGTACTTCAAGGTGTTCACCATTTTTGACAAAATACGAAGTCAAAAATTGTTCTATCATACTATCAGACCCTTTCTCTCTTCATTATACAAAACTAGAGTATTGAATGCAGTATACCTAGTTTACTTCACTAGCGTCGCATTAAAATAATTCAATGCATTTACAAAAACTGAATTTTCTGTAATATGATCTATGCATAAAAAAATCCTTTATAATGGTTGGGCGGTAGTAAACCATCCAAATCCAAAATAAAGGACATACGCAATGGATAAGTTTACACGAAAAACATCATTTGAACAATGGTTTTCACCTATTTCTTCTACACAAATGGAGGAATTAGTTGAAACTCATCAATTAAATTACTATACAAAGAAGCTTCACATCGCTTCATTTTTAAGATTATTACTGTTTGCGCAGCTGAATGAGACGGAAAGCCTACGTGCTATCAGTGACACGTTATTTTCAGACGACTTACAAAAAGCAACGAATTTAGCATCCATCAGCTTTTCACAGCTAGGACGTCGGTTAAACCAAGTGCCAACTGAGTTTTTTCAACAGATTTTTCTAAACTTAGTCGAACAAATTCATACAAAATCAAATTTTGATCAACGCAGAAATACAACGACACCACTGAAAATAATTGATTCTAGCACATTACCACTGAATCTAAATAATCATCGGTGGGCTGAATTCCGCAAAACAAAATCTGGTGTGAAGCTGCATTTACGCCTTGTTTACTTAGAAAACGGCTATTCTTACCCCGACAAAGCTGCACTGACAAATGCGAAAGAACATGATCGTGGCCAGCTAGAAGTCCTGGTCGATGACAAAGAATGCATGTACGTCTTTGACCGTGGTTACTTGGATTATGAGCGCTTCGATCGTATGACAGATGATGGATTCTTCTTTGTCTCACGTCTGCGTAAAAATGCGGTAATACGTGTGCGTGAGCCATTTGAGCTACCTACAGATTCTAAAGTGTTATCCGATGAAATGATTGTGATTGGCACGACGCAAAATCGTGCTGAAAATCTGTTCCGTCTTATTAAAGTATTGGATACGAAAGGTAATGAGTTACATCTCATTACCAATCGTTTTGATATAAGCGCTGACGAAATTGCGGAGCTGTATAAATCGCGCTGGGCAATTGAGTTATTTTTCAAATGGATGAAGCAGCACTTGAACATCAAGAAATTTTACGGGCAAAGCGAGCAAGCCGTGCATAACCAAGTGTACATCGCCATGATTGTCTACTGCTTAAATGTGATAGCTCAGCTGGATACGAGTAGTACACGAACGTATTTACAAATTAGTCGGTGGTTAAAAGCCGCCCCATGGAAACCCGCACATATTTGGATTCGAAAAATCGAAGGAAAAGCGATTCCATAAAGGTTTTCACACTTCTGTCGCCCTCGCCAAAGGATATAGTAAAAAAATGAATGTTTACTACCCTCTGCTTAAGTATCTTCGTTTTTATTCTAAAAAGATAAAAACAAAAAACAGAAAATTCAGTTAATTTTTTGCGACGGTAGTGAGTTTACTTATATAAATTAAGTCCAAAAAATTTGATAAACCTATCAAAAAAACTACATCATCCATTAGGCGAATCTGATGGATGATGTAGCTTTTTTCTTTTTAAGCTTCTTCTGTATTTTTTCCAGTAGCTTCGATGACTTCAGGGACTGCATCCACTGTATCTTCCTGAACATTTTCAGCAGCAGGTGGTGTGATCGTCACTAATGTATAGTCATCTTCCTGTAAAATTTCAAAGGAAAACTTTTGACGAATATCTCCTACATACAGTGATGTCCCGATTGCTACATCAGTGACATCAACCTCTATTGTTTCAGGAATTTTTGTTGGATTTACTTTTATTCGAACTTCACGATTAGGCTGTAAGAGAAATCCACCATCTGCAACTCCAATGGCATGACCGGTAACCGTTACTGGAATATCGACCTCTAGTTCCTCTGACATATTAATGGACTTGAAGTCTACATGCTTAACATTGCCCTTTAGTGCACAGCGTTGTACTTCTGTTAATACTGCGTTTATTCTTTGACCGTCAACATCTAATTGAAAGACACTTTTATTTCCGAATGCCGCTAATATTTTTGCAAATATTCTCGCATCAAGCGATATCGCTGTTGGCTCCATTTGATAACCATAAACAACTCCTGGAATTGCACCATTCTGTCTGAGTTGAGTTAATGATGATTGACGCCCTTTTTCGCGTTTCATTGCAGTTAAAACAGTACTCATCGTCATTTTCCCCTTTCATGGAAACTAGTCTCATAAAAGGTTTTGCCCGTTCTATAGATTTTTATACATTTTATCAATTTCTACAAGCAAAATGCGAAGCTTCCGAAATATTTCGGCGGCTGTCTCTTCATTTAAAAGGAAACTCCAGTAACATATTTTAGGAAAATAAAAAGCCGAGACGTATTTATGCTCGGCTAATTTTAAACTATTATAATCTTCCAGCAGCGCTCAATGACACCGCTAGCATTTTGGCAAACTCTCCGCGTGTAATATATTGATTTGGTGATAGATTTGCATTGTAGTCTAGAGCGCCAATTGCATACAATGTCTCCGTATGACGCAAAGTTTCCCCTTGAAGATAGTAAGTATCTTGGTAAGGTAAAGCGGCATATTCTTCTTGTACAAAATCAACAGCATCTAATGTTCGACCAAGCATTAAAATTGCCTGCTGGCGTGTTATTTTTCCATTTGAATCAAATATTTCTGGCGATTTCCCTTTAATAATCCCTAGAGAATGTAAGGCACCAACATATCCACCATACCAAGATTTTTTGGCATCAATGTCTTTGAATTGTGTTGTTTGTACTTGCTGAAAGCTGAATGCACGTGCTAGTAATGCACTAAACTGAGCGCGTGTTAAGGAATCATTAGTGCCAAAATGATCAGCTGTTCTTCCTTGAATAATCCCCCGCTGCGCTAAAGTACTAATATACGTACTGTATGCTGAATTACCTGTATCACGAAAATAATTTGGCTGTGGATTTACGAATTTTAAATCTGCATTATGATGAAGCGTTGCAACTACTCTGTCCCCTAAATCTCGATAAGCAACTGGCTCCATTACGCCTTTTTTAGCAACTTGTTTTAAAACTCCATCCTGACCATTTTTAAAAATTTCCACTTCAAGAGGCTGTCGGTTATCGACAATACTAGCTTTAACGCTAAATATATCTCCTTTTTCAGATGCATTAATTGTAGCACCATATGCAGAGTAAACCGTCATATTCGGTGTTTTCATATGTACATAATTCGTTGGCTCTTGATAGGCATATGCTTGTATGGGGGTAGCGAGTGATAAACCTAACATTCCTATTAACACTACCTTTGAAAATTTCCCCTTCATATTGCTCCTCCTTCTTTTCATCTAAAACTATCATACTAGATTTCGCTATGTAAAAATATAGTATTATTTGCACATACTCGAACACTTTAGTTCTACAAAAAACTACACTTTCAATTGTTCAGACTTACGAACAAATGAAAGTGCAGCTCAAACATGCACCTACAGAATTGTTATTTTATTATCTAATAATACATGTAACTCATGAAGCTTTTTAATTTCAAAATGCGGTTGAATATCGCTTGTATTTTCAATACTACGTATATTAAACCAGCATGTATCTATTCCGGCCTGTAATCCGCCTTTAACATCTGAAGTTAAAGAATCCCCAATAATTAGAGTTTTATCTTTATTTATATCATCGATACGTTCAAAAACATAATCGAAGAAAGCTGGCATTGGTTTTTGATAGCCTGTTTGTTCCGAGATAAAAATGCCTTTGAAAAATTGTGCTAAATTTGCATCCTCTAGTCGTTTATTTTGGGTAATTGTTTTCCCATTTGAAACAACATATAAATTATAGTTATCTGCAAGCTGTTCGATTACTTCGTAAGCACCGTCTACATAATGATGGGCCTCTTTCAAATATTTTTGAAAGATTGCTTCAAAGTACTCCCCATCTACATCTATGCCGAATTCCTTTAAAGCAATAGAAAATCTAGTGTTATGTAGTGTATTTTTAGACACCTCTCCACGTTCAAAAGCACGCCACATCGATTCATTAATCTCTTTATAACGAGCAATCATCGCTGGGGTTGCTGCAATATTTTCCTGCTTAAATAAACGATCAAGTGCTGCGTTTTCAGCTAAGTCAAAATCTAATAATGTGTCATCCACGTCAAATAATAATGTTTCATATTTAGTCATGTCATTTCCTACTTTCTTTGGTGCATTGTTACCATCTTGTTACTTCTATCATAACTCTTTTTTTAAAAAATAACAGTAAATGTACCCATCCACCTCTTTTTTAAGAAATGTCTTTTCGAAGAAAGTCGTTAAAAATATTCCTTAATTGCGTAAAAAATATGATCATCTTACCTAAAAATAGCCCTTTCGACAATTTCGTATTTGAAATTTTTAGCGAATATGAGACAATAGAATGCTAGAAAGGAAGATGTACGAATTATGACGACCCTACAAAAAATTACGCCTGTCTTTGATCCATGGGAAGCGTACTTAGATGTTGAACAACATGGGCATATGACCTTATCTAATATTGAATTCACAACGACAAATCTTTGTAATATGCGCTGTGCACACTGCGCAGTGGGTTATACATTGCAAACTAAAGACCCTGAAGCATTACCAATCGACTTGTTAACGAAGCGTTTGGATGAAATTCCACACCTTAAAACGATCTCAATTACTGGTGGAGAACCGATGATGTCTAAGAAATCCGTTCAAAACTATGTATTGCCTTTATTGAAATATGCACATGAACGAGGCGTGCGAACACAAATCAACTCTAACCTAACTATAGAGCCGGAACGTTATTTACTGATTGCACCGTATTTAGATGTGCTACACATTTCACATAATTGGGGCACGGTTGATGAATTTGTGGAAACTGGCTTTGCGATGATGGAGCGAAAGCCAACGTATGAGCAGCGTGCTGCTTTATTCCAACGCATGATTGATAACTCAAAAATGCTAGCAGAACACGGTGTAATGGTATCGGCAGAAACGATGTTAAACAAAAAAACTTTACCATACTTAGAACATATCCATAACCAAATCATTAACGAAATGAAATGTGCACGCCATGAAGTGCATCCGATGTACCCTTCAGACTTCGCAAGTTCCCTTACGTCTTTATCACTTGAGGAAACTCGTGAAGCTATTCATCATCTACTTGATGTTCGAGATGAAAACACTTGGATGCTGTTTGGCACGCTTCCTTTCTATCCATGTAGCTTGAATGCAGAAGATCAAAAGCTTTTAAAACGATTAAGAGAAGCAAAAAACGTTACGATGCGTAATGATCCAGATGGGCGATCTCGCTTGAATATCAATATCTTTACAGGTGATGTCATTGTGACAGACTTTGGCGATACACCAGCACTTGGAAATATCGTGAACGATGAACTACCTGCCATTTTTGATAAATGGATGGCAACAGATTTAGCAAAATCACTAAACTGTCATTGTCCAGCTGTAAAATGCTTAGGTCCAAACGTTCTTGTTAAAAATATGTATTATAAAGATGCACAGTTTGTTAGTGGCTCTGCTACTGTGTAAAAATGAAAAATGTCCAATGCAATAATCTATATGCATTGGACATTTTTCATACTATATTATTGTTAAATAATTATTTCGGTTGCATTGAAAATTAAAAAGCATCATGTAGCTTCAAATTTTATAAAAAAGTGAATAAATACAAGATTTATCCATATTTTATATGTGTTTATCTTGAGGTAAATCTAAACTTTTTATTTTTTCAATTTCTTCTCTCGATAAGCCTAATAAATCCATTATTTCTTCAACCGTTTGATGACGTTTCAGCAATTTTTTCACTATCTCTATTTGCTCTTGTTTACGCCCTTGCTCTATTCCTTGCTCTATTCCTTGCTCTAGTCCTTCTTTTATTCCCTCTGTTTTTCCTTGTTCCCTTCCCTTATTGATTCCATCAATGTAGCGAGCTTCTTCATCTAGGATATACTTTAAACGAGATTGATAAGCAAGAATTGTTTCAGGGGATTGACTGATTTCTTCCCATGTATCAAATGCTGCACGTAAGTTTTCATCCTCCATCGCTAACTCCTCCAATTCACGATATATCTCTGCATATACTTTCTTATTACGACCATCGACCATACCAAGTAATAACAACCATCGAATTAATATATCATCGAGAGCATTCAACTTTTCTTCACACCAAAGCGAAATAAACTTGTTTATCTCTATAAAGTGAATTTCCATCACATCTTCTTCTGGCGTTAGTCTTGATAATGTTGTGTCTTCATGTAGATAATAAGTACTATGATATGCTTTTTTATCTTTAAACATCGTAAAATAAAAACCTTTTCCATCTATGCTATATGTTTTAAGCGGTGTAAACCTTTTATAATAATCATACATAAAAATAGTATTGGCGATGGCTACATCTAATCTCGTCCATTTCTTAACATAAAAAACTACCTAACGTCCGAGCATCAGGTAGCATCAATTTTATGAAAAAAACGATAGATAAGAAATTTACTTTCACCATATTTATACTTACTAATTTTCTTTTAATGGTTTTAAATGCTTATTCTAGAGGTAAATTTAGACTTTTTATTCTCTCAATTTCTTCTCTCGATAAGCCTAATAAATCCATTATTTCTTCAACCGTTTCATGTCGTTTCAACAATTTTTTCACTAATTCTATTTGCTCTTGTTTACGCCCTTGTTCTAGTCCTTGCTCTAATCCTTGTTCTAGTCCTTGCTCTAGTCCTTCTTTCATTCCCTCTGCTTTCC
Source organism: Lysinibacillus sp. G4S2 (assembly GCF_030348505.1). Taxonomy (NCBI): domain Bacteria; kingdom Bacillati; phylum Bacillota; class Bacilli; order Caryophanales; family Bacillaceae; genus Lysinibacillus; species Lysinibacillus sp. G4S2. Next base: position 3,136,673 of record NZ_JAUCFJ010000002.1, read on the forward strand.
CTTGCTCTCTTCCCTTGTTTATTCCATCAATATAACGGGCTTCTTCATCTAGGATATACTTTAAGCGAGATTGATAAGCAAGAATTGTTTCAGGGGATTGACTAATTTCTTCCCATGTATCAAATGCTGCGCGTAAGTTTTCATCCTCCATCGCTAACTCCTCCAATTCACGATATATCTCTGCATATACTTTCTTATTACGACCATCGACCATACCAAGTAATAACAACCATCGAATTAATAGGTCCTCAAGAGCATTCAACTTTCCTTCATACCAAAGCGAAATAAACTTGTTTATCTCTATAAAGTGAATTTCCATCACATCTTCTTCTGGCATTAGTCTTGATAATGTTGTGTCTTCATATAGATGAAAAGTATTGTGATAATTTTTGTTGTCTTTAAACATTGTGAAATTGCAAATATTGATTGTGATTGTTGGGCGTAACTCACTATAGCCCATCCCTCTAACTAGTTGCGACTCATACATTTTTGCCCAATAATATAGCGTTCTCTTTGTCATATCATGCTGATTAGATAGTTGAATTTCCACATTGATGAAGTCACCATTTTGTGTTTTCACAAGAATATCTAGTCGGGATTGTTTATCGTCCTGATATTCACCGCCCAATTCATGCGGAATAAATGTTACTTCTTTAATAGTATTTCGTCCAGTAAGCTTTAAAACCGCATTCAAAAAGACAATTGTAATTTTCTTATTCTTCTCACTACCGAACAATTGCTTGAAAGCAAAATCAACCTTCAAATCAAAAAACTTTTCTAACGGAATTCTTCGTATTGCTTTTCGATTCATCAGGTATCACCCCTTTTTTATTACTATCATTATAGCATGGGCTTACTATTAAACCTCTATAAAACATCAAAAACAAATTATGTTACTCACAAAACCTTATTATGTGTAAAGAACTATTAATCTCAGAGCCATCGAAGAAGAAAATATAGTTTCATACAAAAAAGGAGCCATGTTCGTTTTACTGTAAACATAGCTCTTTTTTCGTTATTTTCCATAACACTCCTTATATTTCTGCTACTACCAAAGGAACGGATTGTAGTATCCTTATCTATTACTGCCGCCAAACTTATGATTCTATATTTTGAAATGTAAGGTTTAATATATATACCTACATTTGTAACTACATTATAATAATTCCTTTGCAAGTAGCTTATAGGAATTCATGCGACTTTTTAGTGCATATTGATTGCAGTTTAGCATCACTTCATCAAATCCATACTGCTCTTGCTCTGCTACTAAAAATGCAGCGATTTCCTTAGGAGTTCCGACAAGATTGGCTTTACGATTTTCGGCAATTGTCATTTTATCCAACTCCGTAAGTGGATAATCCTGTGCTTCTTCCGGTGACATCACTTGAATGATTTGTCCCTTCATAAGCTGAAGACGAGTAATATCAATAGGCCTAGCCAAATATTCCGCTTCCTCTAATGTATCTGCAACTGTCGCCGCGTAAGTAACGATAATTTCCGATCTTTCCATATAATAGGAAGGAGTAAAGTAAGTTCGATACGTATCAAATATATCCTTTGACATATTTCCAGTGAAAAACTGCGCATATGAGTAACCCACACCTAATCGTCCCGCCTGCATAGCACTTTGACCACTGGATCCAAGCAACCAAGCCTCGGGTAATTGAATATTTACTGGTGCCGCTATCACTTGATCATAGACGTGCTCACCGGTTTTTTGGTTATTCATCAGTTTTAAAATGATTTCAAGCTTATCATATTGCTCTGTAAATCGTTCTCTTCTACCTTCTGCTAATGCATAAATAGAGGCATGGTCGCCACCAGGGGCTCTGCCAACACCAAAATCTATACGGTTCGGTGCTAAGCCACTTAATGTTTTAAAAACCTCTGCCAGCTTGTATGGTGAATAATGCATCATCATCACGCCACCGGTACCAATGCGAAGACGCTTTGTTTTCGCTGCTAAAAAAGCTGCTGTAACCTCAGGGGATGAACTTGCCAGCGAATGACTATTATGATGCTCTGCCAGCCACATACGATGATAGCCAAGTTCTTCACCTAATAGCGCTATTTGTTCTGTCCGCTGAAAAGATTCCTCAGCAGTATGACCTTTTAGTACAGGCATTTGATCTAAAATACTTAATCTCATCAAACACACCCCTTTATCTCTATGACCTCCTCTTCACTCTAATATAGTAAGGCTTTTTTACAAAGCAAAAGACCTTACTCATAGGCAAGCTGCTTCAAATGCCATGTTTCATAAACCATGCCAATAAGCAATCGATTTTGTTCCGCACTCAATACTACATCATTAAATTTCGTTGCATAAACAGTAAATTGCTGAGTTTGTTCATCTACTACAAACTGTAAAATTGCATGCCCCTTTTCACCATGAAATGCAATATCACCTGATAATTCGACAACATGCTCGCCTGTTTTAGCCTTATAATATCGCCAATATGGTTCAAAAAATGCATAATTAAATGCATTTCGAACAGATACATCTGAAAAATTTTCCAAATATCCTTCTTTTACTATATCGATATACTCATGATCTGTTATATCTTTTTTAGCATTATAAACATACCCGACAAGCAACCCCATAAACACAACACAAATAAATACTCTTATATGATTTCCTAAACTCAAATGTCATCACGTCCCCTTCACGTAAAAAACACCTTTTCATACATAATACATTAAAAACATCACTTGAAATAGAATATTTTTGTTTTTTGTAGAAACCAAAGAGATTGAAAAGAGTTTTTAATACTACACTATCTAAAAAATTTATAGAGAAATACTATTAAAGCTATTTACAGCCATTTTTCATTTCGCTAATATCAAATTATTATTATAGAAAAGAGATGACCTACTGTGCCTTTCGATTTAGATGTAAACATTTTTCTCATTCTTATCTTTTTTGGTTTTCTAGCCGCATTTATCGATTCTGTTGTAGGTGGCGGCGGGCTTATTTCATTACCAGCACTCATGTTTGTTGGTCTACCACCATCTACGGCCGTGGCTACCAATAAATTAGCGGGTACAATGGGGTCACTAACAAGCACTTTGACTTTTTATCGCTCTGGAAAATTGGATATTAAATCCGTTTATAAATTGTTCCCGTTTGCTTTTATAGGTTCAATGATTGGTGCATGGATTGTCCATCTGATGGATCCTAGCGTTCTAAAACCACTAATGCTTGTCATGCTAGCCGCCGTAGCTATTTACACTATTTTCAAAAAAGACTGGGGTAGCATTTCTACTCATAAAAAATTGACACCTAAACGTTACGCAATTTTTGTGGCGACCATTACCTTAATTGGGTTCTATGATGGCTTTTTAGGTCCAGGGGCAGGCTCATTTCTACTGTTTACTTTTTTAATAGTTGGCTTTGACTTTTTAAAATCAGCAGGCAATGCCAAATTTTTAAATTTCGCAAGTAATATCGCCGCCCTTCTTATGTTTATATACTTAGGGCAAATAAATTATGCCTATGGTTTACCGATGGGACTTGCACAAATTGCTGGAGCAATTGTTGGTTCTAAATTTGCCATTAAACGTGGTAGCGGGTATGTACGCAAATTATTTATCGTAGTGACAATTCTATTACTCTTGAAAAATACATATGATTATTTTTCATAATTAATTCGTTCTATCTATACAGTGAAACTTGAATCAGTGGAGGGTTCTTCATCCCTCACTGATTATTCGTCTTCACCAATTGGAATGATACGGGCGGGAGTTTTACTGCCCGTTTTTGCGGGATACAACTTATCTAATACTTGAGGTAAGTTTTTTATTGTTATCAACTTTTTCTCCCCTTTGGCACGTCTAGTAGTTGTATACAAATTGAAAATGTTAAAAAGGAGCTTCTTTGGACATGAAAAAACGAAATGCATTTCAACATGAAGAAATATTTGTCCAGTTTATTCGCGAACAGAAAGAACGTTTTTATTTGCTCGCGTATAACTATACGAAAAATGAACAGGACGCACTTGATGTTGTACAAGATAGTATTCAAAAAGCAATGCTTTCACTTGATCGACTAGAAAATGTCGAGTATATGAAAAGCTGGTTTTATAAAATCGTCGTACGTACAGCTATTGATTTTTTACGTAAGCATAAACGCTTACAGGTGACAGACGATGATACATTGCAATATTTAACACCTGCACAAGAGGATGTCTACGAAAACGTTGATTTAGAGCATGCGTTAGAGGAGTTACCTCAAATGTATCGTGAAGTTGTCATTTTACACTATTTTGAAGATTTAAAGCTCGCTGATGTAGCTAATATCCTTAACATTAAGCTAAGTACAGCAAAGTCTCGCCTTTATAAAGCGTTAAAACTCTTAAAAATCCAAATGCAAGATGTGAAGGGAGAAACAGCACATGGATGAAAAATTACAACAATTAGAAAAACAATATAATGAAATACCTATTCCAAAAGAACTTGATTTTGTCGTTGAAAAAGCACTTAAGCAAGGCAAAAAGAAGAGAAAAAACCGAGCACCACAATGGTTACTTGGATCTGCAGCAGCTGCAATGCTTTTTACAGTTAGTTTAAATGTCAGTCCCGCAATGGCACGAACACTTTCAGAAATTCCTGTAGTTGGTAGCATCGTAAAAGTATTAACATGGACTGAATATGAAGTAAAAGAAGAAACTTATGATGCTGACATTAAAGTACCTGCTATTGAAAACTTAGAAAATAAAGATCTTGCAAATACTTTAAATGAAAAATACCGTTCAGAAGGTAAGGCTCTATATGATGCTTTTGTTTCAGACGTTCAATATGTAAAGGGACAAGGAGGTGGACATGTAGGGATAGATAGCGGTTATGAAATCAAAACAGATAATGACCAGATCTTATCGATTGGCCGTTATACCGTCAATACAGTTGGATCGTCTTCTACAACTATGCAATACGATACAATTGATAAAAAAGAAGAAATATTAATTACATTGCCGATGCTATTTAAAGATGATAATTATATTAAATCTATCAGTGAAAACATTAAGGAACAAATGCGTGAACAAGTTGCATCCGACCCGGATAAAGTGTTCTGGGTAAAAGGAGGAGGCATTCCTGACGAAGAACTTTTTGACGACTTTAAAGCTATTAAAGCTGACCAGCAGTTCTACATTTCCGATAAAGGCAAGCTTGTTATTTCTTTCGATAAATACGAAGTAGCACCAGGAGCAATGGGCCTATTGGAATTCGAAATCCCAACTGACGTCCTAAAAAATGATCTTGTAAGTTCTAAATATATTCATTAATCATTTTGCTAAAAATATAGTACCAAAACACGAGGTATTTGACGATAAATTGTCAAATACCTTGCTTTTTTATGTATCAATCACTCTTTAAATTCGCCTTTTAAGAGGAGACTGCCATGCTTATAATCCTCTCACTTTTTGTCTAAGCTAAAATGTATCAATTAACGTTAGAGGGTTTTCATATGAAAGGCTTAGGATCAATTAGTATTTTACACGTTGTCTTCTTATCCATGACTGTCATTGGCTTAAAAAATCACGTGACAATTATTCCCCCGCTACTTGATGCTGCTGGAAGGGATGGATGGATATCTGTACTAATGGCCGCAGCTATACTATTCTTTTGGCTATTTGTTTTAGTTTATATTCAAAAAAAGACAAATCAGGAACCTATCAGGGACTGGTTAGATGGAAAAATTGGAAAAATCGGCTCCACAATCATCATTTATAGTATAGCAATATTTTTACTCATCCTCTCTGCTTTTACGATGGTTGAAACATTGCAATGGGTGAACACAACATTTTTACCTCAAACTCCAGTCATAATACTATTAATCATTTATACAGTTCTTTGTCTTTTACTCGTTACAACAAGTTTACAAACCATTGCTATTTTAAATGTCTTTGTATTATTCGGTGTAGTAGTCTTTGGATTTTTTGTCGCATTTACAAATTTACAAGTAAAAGAATACGGGTTATTACGTCCGTTTTTCGAGCATGGATTCAATCCTATTATGAAAGGGATGATTTATCCGGCTTCAGGATATATTGAACTATTTATGCTTTTATTTTTACAACATCAATTTAAAGAGCGTATTCGTTGGTATCAATTTGGCATCATGCTTTTCATTTTAATGGGGCTGACTTTAGGACCGCTTATCGGTGCAATTACAGAATTTGGTCCAACCGAAGCTGCAAAGCAAAGATATCCGGCTTACGAGGAATGGGGTCTAGTATCGATTGGTCGCTATATTGAGCATCTTGACTTTTTCTCTATTTACCAATGGCTTACTGGAACATTTATACGAGTTGGCTTCCTTTTATATATTACAGCGGATTTATTGAAAATGACTGGGGACCCGAAACGAATATGGAAAATGCTGGCTCCCCCTTTCTTTCTACTTTGTCTACCGTTAATTATTTTAAATGAAAACATACTTTTCAAGGTGAAAGGGAACTATATATTAACAGTTACTTTTATTTTCTTTTTTCTATTATCAATTTTTTTCGTACTAGTAGCTTTCTTTTCAAATAAGTCTTCAAAAAAGGGGAAGCCTGACAAACAAGAAATGGAAAGTGGTGAATCATAATGCCTCAGCAGGAGAAGGCTATAGATCTAAACACCTTAAAAAAACTATTTCAAAAATCAGCAGATATTCAATTTCAGGAATATACATTTAATCAACAAAAGGTTCAATTCATAACCTGTGATGCGATGATAGACCAACACCTGCTCAACGAAGTCATTATTCGGCGTATCCAATTTCTTTATGATCATTTAGCTGATACATCCTTTGAAGAAAATGTTACCAATCAACTTCATATTCCGACTCTTCAAAAAGTCAAAGATAAAGAAGAAGCCATTACCTTTGTATATACTGGTTTTTTATTGCTTTATTTTGAAGAAGAAGGACTTTTATATGCTAGTAATATTGCTAAAAAGCCTAACCGAAATCCAGAAGAAACGAGAATGGAGGTTCTCGTTAAGGGTCCAAGGGATAATTTTATTGAAGATATTCGCATCAACATTGCACTGTTGCGCAAACGTTTACCTACGAATTCATTTTGTGTAGAAAAAGTGGAAGTAGGAAAACGTTCAAAAACAACCGTGGCCATTCTTTATTTTGATGATATTGTCGATATGGATATTTTACACGGAATAAAAAAGCAACTGGCATCTGTAGATACAGATATTGTCTTTAGTGGAGATATATTAATGGAGCGAATTAATAAAAACTCCAAACTGTTCCCAAAATTCGATTATACAGGGCGGCCTGATTATGCTATTCAGGCTCTAATTAGAGGTCGTTTTCTCATTCTCGTCGATGGTGTAGCATATGCCGTCGTCACACCTGTAAATTTATTTTTATTACTAAAATCTGCAGAAGATAATGAATATCCTGTTATTTTCAGTTCTATCGAACGACTTTTGAGGATTTTGGGGATTTTAATTGGTTTACTGTTGCCTGCATTTTGGCTCTCTTTAACGACTTATCACCAAAATCAACTGCCATTTCAGCTTTTAGCAACAGTTGTACAAGCCAAAACAGGTCTACCCCTCCCCTCCTCTCTCGAAATGCTACTAATGCTATTAATGTTTGAATTGTTTCGTGAAGCCGGTTTACGTCTGCCTTCCGTTATTGGAGGTACGATAAGCGTTGTTGGTGGTTTAATTATTGGTGATGCAGCCATTCGCGCAGGTGTGACAAGTCCAGAAATGATTGTAGTTATTGCTATCTCTACCATTGCATCATTTACTCTCGTTAACCAATCTCTTGTCACAACTATCAGTATTTTGCGTATTGCTTTCATTCTTGCCAGTGCATTTTTGGGTTTATTTGGATTTTTTATATCCCTTTACCTCACACTTCTTTATTTATGTAATATCCGAATCTATGGTTACTCTTACATGAATCTTGCAACAGATTTAAATTGGTCAACTATAAAAAAATCGCTCTTCCGCTTATCAGCAAAAAGCTACACTGAGCGTAATAAAGCACTTGCACCTCAAGATTCCACTCGTACCTCTAAAACAGTGAGAAGCAATGAAGGAAAAAACAGACAATAAGAAATATCCCCTCAAATGAGCGTTTCAATTTGAGAGGATATTTCAATTTAAGTGATGCCATTTTTAGTTCAATTCAACATATTTCTCCACGGATGGTTCTTCTTGTCCTTTACGAAACTGAATATGATGGAGCTTAGCGAAAATTCCATTTTGTGCAACAAGTTCATCATAAGTACCATCTTCTTCAATTCCATTTGGTGTGACGACTAAGACTCGATCAGCATTGCGGATGGTTGCCAGCCGATGGGCAATAACTAAAGTTGTTCGATTTTCAGCAAGCTCTGTTAATGACTGTTGAATAATCATCTCTGTTTCTGTATCCAAAGCAGATGTTGCTTCGTCTAAAATTAAAATAGGTGGATTTTTTAAAAACATTCGAGCAATGGCAATTCGTTGCTTTTGTCCACCGGAAAGCTTTAAGCCACGCTCCCCGATTTGTGTCTCGTAACCATTGGGAAGCTCTGCTATAAATGCCTCTAAATGTGCCTTTTTAGCCGCCTCACGAATTTCTTCGTCACTAGCACCTAATTTCCCATAGGCAATATTTTCTCGAATAGTACCTGTAAATAAAAAGACATCCTGCTGTACAATACCAATTTGAGAACGTAAAGAAGACTGTGTCATATTTCGTACATCAATCCCATCAATCGTAATGGCCCCACTACTTACTTCATAGAACCTCGGAATTAAAGAACAAATCGTTGTTTTACCCGCTCCGGATTGTCCAACAAATGCAATCGTTTGTCCAGCATGTACGTCAAAGGAAATATCCGTTAACACAGTTTGTGATGTATCATAATTGAAATGAACATTGTTAAATGAAATATCTCCATAAAGATGTGTAACAGACTTTGCTCCTTCACGATCTTGAATTTCTGGTTCCTGTTCTATTAACTCACGGAAGCGTTTAAAGCCAGCCATCCCCTTTGGATAAAGCTCTAGCAATGCACTAATTTTATCGATTGGTTTAATGAGGACATTTGTATACAAAACAAAGCTTACTAGCTCACCATAAGATAATTTTCCATTAAAGCTCAGCCATGCCCCAACAACAAGCACTACTAACGTTAACAAACGTGTCATCATATAAATACTAGAGTGTGTTCCTGCCATAATTTTATAAGCATACAATTTGGCAGAGCGGAAAAAGCCGTTTTGCTCCTTAAAGCGTTCAATTTCAAAAGCTTCATTTGTAAAGGATTTGACGACGCGTACACCAGATACACTATCCTCTACACGGCCATTCACATCAGCGATTTTCCCATACATTGTTTTCCATGCATTGTTCATTTTGATATTACTAAATGTAACAAGCCATGTTAAAAACGGCACCATAATTGTGGCAATTAATGCTAGTGTTGGATTAACATTAAACATAATAGTAAAGGCCCCAACAAACGTCATAATCGCGATAAATAAATCCTCAGGCCCATGATGTGCAAACTCCCCGATATCAAATAAATCATTCGTAATACGGCTCATAATATGACCTGTTTTCGTATTATCAAAAAACCGGAATGATTGACGCTGAACATGGGTAAATAACTCCTGTCGCATATCTGTCTCGATATTAATACCTAGTTTATGTCCTAAGTAGTTGACGATAAAGTTAAGGACTGTACTAAGTACATAAACAAGTAATAATAACACACTTACTTTGACAATCATGCCCCAGTCACCTGTAGGTAATAGTTCGTCTATAAACCACTGAACAGCTAGAGGAAATGCGAGTTCTAGAATTGCCACAATAATTGCGCTCGAAAAATCGATCACAAATAATCGCTTATGTGGTTTGTAATATGAAAAAAACTTTCTATACATGTATGTCTCCTCTCTATGCTGCTAAACATTTCAACTTATCTCCAATAGTACCACTTGTTCAAATTATTCGGTAAAGTATTTTTTCACCATAACTTCACATTTTTATTTGCAATAAATTAGAAACATGATATAATCCATGTATAAAGAATTGAATAGCTTTTGACAATTATGTCAAGGGGGAGTAGCTAGCAGATGTAAACAAAGCATCTGATTTCACATTCGTCATTACATGGTCCTGTACCATCGGGTGTGAAGGCATATCTTAAATTATAAGATATTTTCTGTGTAATAAACAGTTAATTGCTTAGCAAGACCTTTGCCTATTTTTTAGGCAGGGGTCTTTTTCTTTGCCTAAAAATGCAAACAATACGTTAAAAGCAGTACATTCATTTCTGTTCTAACTACTAAGGAGGAAACAAATTTGGAGGCAATTTTATTAGAATACGCATGGGTACTCATCGTATTAATCGTACTAGAAGGTTTATTAGCCGCTGATAACGCAGTCGTTATGGCCGTTATGGTTAAACATTTACCAAAGGAACAACAGCAAAAAGCTCTATTATATGGTTTAGTGGGAGCATTTATTTTCCGCTTCGCTGCACTATTCCTTATTACAACGCTCGTTAATTTCTGGCAAATTCAAGCAATTGGTGCTGCCTACTTATTATTCATGTCTGGTAAGCATATTTATGATTCACGGAAGGCTGCACAAAACCCCGAAGAAACCCAAGAGCCTAAAAAACAATCTGGCTTCTGGATGACTGTTATGAAAGTTGAACTTGCCGACATCGCCTTTGCGGTAGATTCAATTTTAGCAGCTGTCGCAATTGCAGTAACACTACCACATATCGGAAATTTTGATATCGGCGGTATTAATGCGGGTCAATTCGCCGTGATGTTCCTAGGTGGGATTATCGGTGTGATCATGATGCGTTTTGCGGCTCGTTGGTTCGTGTCAGTTCTTGAAAGATTCCCATCACTAGAAACAGCTGCCTTCCTAATCGTAGGCTGGGTTGGTGTAAAGCTGGCTGTTCTAGCATTAGCACACGAAAAACTAGGTATAATTCCACATGATTTCCCACACTCAACAACGTGGACAGTTATTTTCTGGACTGTATTAATTGGTATTGCCCTTGGTGGATATTTAGTTGGAGTGAAAAACCAAAAGAAAGATGCACAATGATTAGTAGAAAAATCGCCTAGACATACCATCTTGGCGATTTTTTTTGGTTCCATACTATTTCTCAGAGCATCCAAACCATTTAAAGATGGAGGAAAATGCCCCAAACTCCTGCCGAAATACTGGCTAGTCCAGATCCTCAATGGTTTGTATCACAATTCGAAGAAGCTTGGCAGTCAATCGTCAGAAAGGAAGGGGGCATTTTGTGAAAACTTCACATTGTCCCTTACACTTACATTTAATAAAGAACCAACTTTTGGCTCATCACCAAAAGTTGTGGATGACATTTTTAAAAATATATGCACTGTATATTGGTTGGTTGGAGTGAAAGCTGGGCAACTCCTAGGAGATTAGCGTCACAGATTAGACCCTGGAGCAAGCAACGCGAGTAAAGCGGCTCATTCGGACGCCCCCTGGAAGCTTTGCTCTGTGCGAAAGCGTAGCGACAGCAACAACAATTGTTTTATCTGTGCGAAAGCGTAGCGACAGCAACAATTGTTTTATCTGTGCGAAAGCGTAGCGACAGCAACAATTGTTTTATCTGTGCGAAAGCGTAGCGACAGCAACAATTGTTTTATCTGTGCGAAAGCGAAGCGGCAGCAACAATTGTTTTATCTGTGCGAAAGCGAAGCGGCAGCAACAATTGTTTTATCTGTGCGAAAGCGAAGCGGCAGCAACAATTGTTTTATCTGTGCGAAAGCGAAGCGGCAGCAACAATTGTTTTATCTGTGCGAAAGCGAAGCGGCAGCAACAACAATTGTTTTATCTGTGCGAAAGCGAAGCGGCAGCAACAACAATTGTTTTATCTGTGCGAAAGCGAGCGGCAGCAACAACAATTGTTTTATCTGTGCGAAAGCGAAGCGGCAGCAACAACAATTGTTTTATCTGTGCGAAAGCGAAGGCAGCAACAACAATTGTTTTATCTGTGCGAAAGCGAAGCGGCAGCAACAACAATTGTTTTATCTGTGCGAAAGCGAAGCGGCAACAACAACGTGTTTTTATCTGTGCGAGCGAAGCGGCAGCAACAACAATTGTTTTATCTGTGCGAAAGCGAAGCGGCAGCAACAACAATTGTTTTATCTGTGCGAAAGCGAAGCGGCAGCAACAACAATTGTTTTATCTGTGCGAAAGCGAAGCGGCAGCAACAACAATTGTTTTATCTGTGCGAAAGCGAAGCGGCAGCAACAAAGCGCCCAGTCGGAACGGAAATCAACCACACGTTATGGTGATGAACCCAAATTTTTAAAAGTACGAAACTTTTTAGAAATTGATTCGTATAGTTAATATTATTAAAAAAAGAAAGGATTCTTTATTATGACTTATGCAAACCGCAATCATAACTTGAACAAAATTTTGAAACACTTCGCCTTTATGTGGGTGCTGACAGTAGTCGGTATGTACATTGCTACATTATTACCTCCTGCTATTATCATGCCGCTATCCATTATTACAATTGTGCTTCTTATCATCGCCTGCTTTGTGCGAAGTCTGAAACTCGCTAATTCCATTATGTATACGATCCCCTTTTTAATGGGAATTTTACTATTTTGGACAACACAATTTTTCATTGCAGAGCTAGGACAACAGCTTGTGTTAATTGTTTTCGTAGCGACCGTAGCCATCTTCATTGTGCTAGCACTGATTGGTATGATGATGAATAAAGACATTTCCAATTGGGGAAGCTATTTATTCACTGTATTAATCGTCGTACTCGTATTTTCGCTAATATTTATGTTTATCCCTGTTAGCAATATGGTAGGTTTGATTATAGCTGGAATTACCGTGCTATTATTTAGCCTGTATACTGTGTATGATTTTAATCAAATTAAACATAATCACGTTTCAGATGCTGAAGTCGTTGGTATGGCCTTAAATCTTTACTTAGATTTTATTAATTTATTTACTAATCTGCTAGAAGTAATTTGGCGATTAAAAAATGAGTTTGAATAAAATGAAACTTTAATCAGTGGGGGTTTCTTCATCCCCCACTGATTTTTAGTCTTTACCAATCGGGCTTTTTCGGGCAGTTATTCACCCACCTCCCATCTTCACTTTCGGTACAGATAAATTTTTTCTAATTGAGAACTAATATCATTTGTATTACGGTCTATCTTCGTTGTATACTAAAAGACATCATCAGGTATTTACTACTAAGGGAGGAAAACTTTTATGTTATCTGAAAAACTACACACAGCACTAAACGAACAAATGAATTTTGAATTTTACTCAGCACATGCCTATATGGCGATGGCGGCATATTGCACAGATCAAGATTACGATGGCTTTGCCAACTTCTTTTTAGTACAAGCTGAAGAAGAACGCTTCCATGCCATGAAATTTTATAATTTCCTAAGTGATATGGGCTACCGCGCAACAATCCATGGCTATGATAGCCCAGAAAATCATTTTGATTCGATTTTAAATGCCTTTAAATCTGCTCTTTCACATGAAAAAGAAGTGACTCGCCGCATTTATAATTTATCCGATATCGCTTTAGATGAACGCGAGCACGCAACAATGGCTTTCTTAAAATGGTTCATAGACGAGCAAGTAGAAGAAGAATCAACGTTTGACACATTAATCCGTAAATTTGAACGCATCGAAAATGACTCCAACGCAATCTTTATGCTTGACGCTGAGTTAGCGAGTCGTACATTTACACCTGATGCTGAAGCATAGAATTAACTAGCTGATATTAAAGAAAAAAGAGAAATCGATGCTGTTCGATTTCTCTTTTTTCTTTGTTTGATCTTTAATGAGCTACAGTTTTGAGATTTATCGAGAACTTTTGATTGTTTATCGACTAACTTTTTCGATTTATCGACCAACTTTATAGATTTATCACCCAACTTTCGAAAAATATCGACATCTCCCCCTTTTCATCCAATAGACGTATATCATCAAATCCTAAAATACGCATTTCATTATTTGGGTCAAGCGCAATTGTAATACCTGTACGAAGTGGTGAAATGGAAACGGACTTGACGATGATATGCTGTTCTTCAAAACTCATTTCTTCATTCAATTCATAGGTTTTCGTTTTCGCTATTGGCTTTTTAAGTGAAAATGGGATTGTAAGCTCTGTTTGTTTTTCATCTGCAAATTGTAAATATAATTTAAATTCGGCATTGTCGTAATTAATAGGACTCTTAAATGTAGCCTCAAATTTTCCTTCAATCAAAAATGTTTCCTTTTTGTCAAACCAGCTGTAACTCATTCCAGGAAGTAATACCTTACCATTGAGAAATAGGAATGAGTTTAGATTCTTTTGTAGCAAAACAATATACGGATATCTTAATATCAAAAATCCTTGAAAGCTTAAATAAAGAAAAAAAACCTAATAATATGGTCGCTCTTAGGAGCGGCCATTTATTTTGAAATAAGGAGGAATATTCAATATATAACAAAAGCACTTTATACATTTATGTACAAATTTTACTGTTTTTTCGCTACAATAGTATCAATAACCACTTGTGTATGTGAATGGTAATTTTGCTCGTTTCAATTGTATGTAAAGTACAATGAGAGAATTTGATGGCTTAATAGTACTCGAAAAATACACGATTGGCTGAACTTTAAAATAGGTCTTGCTTTGGTGAATGAGCGTAAGAAGAAGTTTCTGAATTAATGGTTATTTAAGGCTATTCCCTCTCTAACCTTTTGGACGTGTAGTTTTGTAAAAAAGATTGGTTGTTTATAAAAAAGATAGATAATTTGAAATGAAAGGAACTTAAATAAAAATTCAAAGGAGACGATTATAGGGGGGCTTTGATGTCAAAAGACAAAAAATATATACAAAAAAAGGTGCAGGGTAAATATAGGAGAGTAAAAAAACAAAACAGCGTTAATAAAGATTTCGATAAAAAAGAGTTTATTATTCTAGCTATAATAGTTTTGATAATTTACTTTTTGAATGCTTTTATCCCAGAATTTTAGAAAAGTGTATTTTCCGAGCAGGGAAGATTATTATCCAAAAATAATTATTGAAAAAAAGAGTAGTGCAAGTACGAACTACTCTTTAGTTTTTAATTTTTAATCATAAAAGGCCATAACTATTAATGATATCTGTCATTTCAAAACGTTCGTGATTCGATACAGTGTCACCGATTTCTATGTCCTCCTGTAAATCTAGACACATACGTTTTTCCCGCATATCATGACAAATATTGAGTAAAATTCGGACAAGCCACGTACCAAAATAAGCTGATTCTTTTACGGTATGTATCTTTTTTAAGCTTCGATAAGTAGCTTCTTGCACCGCCTCAACGGCATCATGCTCATTTTTTAAATAGGCGAATGCCATACGGTACATTGTCTCTTCATATTGACTAAGTAGCTGTAAAAATGCTCGTTCATCTCCAGCCATCGCACGCCTTATTAACGATTGTTCATCCATCAGATTCACTCCCTTCTATTTATTAGACAGTCGAGCTGACATTTTCGTTCGATTTATTTTCATTTTAAAAATACGATGTTCTTCCCTATTAGTATTCAAAAAGAAAACATATCCAAAAAAATCATGGATATGTTTCATCAGAAGTTATTTATTCATTTCCTTCAGAGTTTACTTTCGTCGCTCATATGGCTTAGCTGCTTCGCTAGCTTTAAAATTATAGACGGGTGTAATCACTTTTAATATCTCAGCAGTTTCCTCGATAACAGATGTAATTTCTGACATCGGCTTATATGCCATCGGAGCTTCATCCAATGTTTCTTCATTTACGGATGTTGTCCAAATACCTTGCATCGTTTCTTTAAAATCTTCCATGTTTAATGCTTCTTTTGCAGCACGTCGAGAGTACATACGCCCTGCTCCATGTGGTGCAGAGTAATTCCAATCTGCATTCCCTTTCCCCATACAAATAAGGGAGCCATCTCGCATATTCATAGGAATTACGAGCTTTTCTCCTTTATTTGCTCGAACAGCTCCTTTTCTTAACGTCATCGTATCCGTATCAATATAGTTATGGATCGTATCAAACGTTTCGTTAAAGTGCCAGTTCATATGCTTAGCAATCGTTTCGGCAATTGTCCAGCGATTCATCCGAGCATATTGCTGAGCAATTTTCATATCCTGAATATAATCATGAAAATACTCGCCCTCTAAATAGGCCAAATCTTTTGGTACAATAGGATTTTGTTCTTTATAAGCTTTAATCATCGCTTGAATTTCTTTTTCTCGCCCCTGATTTTTCAGTTCGGCTATTTTTTCTTTTAAATCTTCTCGCTGCAATGTTTCATAGGCTCTTTTTTGATGCCAATTCGCTACCTTAGCTCCGACATAACGCGAGCCAGTATGGATAAGTAAATAATGTGTACCTGCTTCGTCTTTTGCAAGCTCAATAAAATGATTGCCTCCCCCAAGTGTACCAAGCGATAAATTCGTGTAGTCATCCTTTAAACCGCTCGCTACAAACTGTCTCCCGTCGAATTCAACAAAATGTCGTGCAGGCGATACTTCCTCATGGATATTCTGCCCGCTTGGTATATGTGCTCGAATTGTAGCATCAAGTTTAGAAAAATCTATATCCGTCTCTTTTAACTCAGCTACAAATACACCGCAACCTACATCAATACCTACAAGGTTGGGCACTACACGATTCTGAAGCTGAATCGTTGTGCCAATAACACAGCCCTTTCCTGCATGATAATCTGGCATAATCCGTACTTTTGTTCCTGCCATAAAAGCCTGATTTGCCAATTCTTTAATTTGATCGATAGCTGATTGTAATGCTGTATTAGAATAGATTTTTGCTTCGGTAAAACGTCCGTTAATCTGAATCATTTTAATCCCTCCTTCTATCTATACGAAAAAATCCTATATTACGTTTCAATTATTTGGCATTTAATCCCAATCGATGGAAAAGTACAGTTACAAAAAAATGTCCTAAAAGTTTAAATTACTTTTAGGACATTTTTTTTTAGTCTATTCTGCATATTGAATTTCTAATTTTTTTGGAATTTCTGGTATATCGTTTGATTTTACATCTGCTTCAGCTAGAGCTAACGTATGTAATGGATATTTTTGCTGAGCATCAAAAGGAATCGCTGTACTTTCCATTTTATTGTTCATCTGACTACGTGCAAGCAAACCATTATTTGATAAGTCAATGCTCAAAATACTGTTTATTGTTTCTTTGAGCATTTCAATATCTTTTGCTTTAAGAGGCATTTGCTCGTCCATTAAAAATGGTTGAATCTTTTCTTTAATAAAGCCCTGTGCCTCAATCAAACAAGAAAATTCATTTAATTTATTAGCGTATAATTGTAATTGACGCTTTTCTTTTGAACGTTGTTGATTAAGCTCTTGCACTTTTTGCTCAATACGTGCCAAACGTTTTTTCGATAAATCCATAAGATGACTTTGTACTGATTGAATGGACTGAAGCATCAATGTCTCCGCTTCCTGCACTTTTTCCAAATGTTCAATACACAGTACTTGCTGCCCATTTAACTTGTTGACACGATCCTTGAAAAATTCGTTTTGTGTATCTTGACCAAAAATTGCTTTCATTAGCCCTTTACCATGAATTTTTTTATGTTGTGCGTCCAATCGTTCATATTCACGTATATATTCTCTATGCATATTACGATATTCACGTAACATTTGCTGATAGCTGATTGCATTTTCTGTAAAACTTTCTACTACTTCATCTTGTAAATAGTCATTTTGCGAAATTGTTTGCAATAATTGATACAGCGTTTGAACTTTTGTAAATACATTGGCCACCACTTCATACTCTTGCTCATATTCAGTTACAATAGCTAAATCCCTTTGATAGCGCGAAAACTCATATTGTGTGTCGACAGCATACTTTTCAATATTCTCAACAGCAGATTGGAAAGGATCTCTTTGTGGAATAACGGTTAGTTCGAAGCGGAATCGTTCAAGCCATTGTAAGAAGCGAATTAAAATGGCATACGTTTTCTTATCACTATTTTCTGCAACTCGCTGAATCTCCATAATTAAATGGTCGTACTGGCTTTTTTGCCAAAGCTCATCACTGTTAGTCTGTTTAGCCTCAAGCGCTTCTATTGCAGAGATAGCAACAAAATTACTGATTAAATGGCCAAATCGTTCTCTCTCTGTATTGATAAACGTCTCCGTATTTTCATTAGAATCAATACCATTGATGACACAAAGAGGTTCAACACCTTTATTTTTTAACGTTTCCATCAATAATATTTCTGGATAAATAGCCATTGAACCTGAGCGTAATACCCAAAAGATTTCGTCAACCCGGTTCATTAAAGATTCTGGGAAATAGGCCATTTCTCCTCCCCCTGCCTCCAATGAAACAGAATCAATAATTGTCACTGATTTTAATAAATCATTTTTCAAATATACTTCAAGGTAATCTAAATGTTCGCGTAGTATTTGAGATGCAAAAGTATCACCAGTTGTCAATAATTCTAGTTTACTCATATCGAATATC
The DNA here is from genome assembly GCF_030348505.1 of Lysinibacillus sp. G4S2. Lineage (NCBI taxonomy): Bacteria > Bacillati > Bacillota > Bacilli > Caryophanales > Bacillaceae > Lysinibacillus > Lysinibacillus sp. G4S2. The sequence continues at coordinate 3,155,177 of NZ_JAUCFJ010000002.1, forward strand.
GCTACAACGCCATCTAAAAAATACGCCTTTATTTCTTCAGTTTCACCGTATCGCAAAAATGTATTTACACCTGTTGGATGTTGATCACTAACAGGCAATACTTGACGCCCTAGCAATCCATTCACAAGTGTTGTTTTTCCAACACGCTCTTTCCCAACAATAAGAATCATCGTTTCATTGTTAGCATCTTGAATGATACGGTTTAAGTGTTTAGCTGTATCTTTCACATATGTATTTTGTCCAATAATGCCATGCAATTGTCGTAAATGATCAACAAGCTGTGGCAAAATATTATTCGCTGAGGCTGTATACTCGATTGGTACATTATCTATAGTTGTCATCCCCAAAACCTCTTTTCGTATGTATATATATTCATTATAAATGAAACTATCCCCTCTCTAATACATAGTACTTAGAATTAACGATAAAAAAGGACAATTTACTTACTTTCAGTTGTCACAAATAGGAAATCATTCTTATACTATAAAACCTACAATCACAGATATTAATTCCCACTCAGACTAAAAGAAATATTATATATAAATAGTTATTATAAAAATTGATAGGAGAGTTAGGTTTCCAGCACCTTCTCTCCTACTCTATCTTATTAAAGTGACTTTTTTACTATTAGCACACCGTCATTATACTTTACTCTTCTCCAGCCATACGTGCGTAAACCGCTCCAAGTGTTGGCATGCCACTTTGTGCACCTAATTTCTCTACAGATAAAGAAGCTGCAATATTAGCGAAATACACAGCCTGATCCAAAGACTGTCCTTCTACTAATGCATAAGCAAGTGCACCGTTAAACGTATCGCCTGCACCTGTTGTATCTACTGCTCTTGTCATATAACCTGGAACATGAATAGGATACTCACCATCAAAATAGCGTGCTCCATCACTACCTAACGTAATAATCATTTTATTAGGATATTTTTCTAATACTTGATCAAAATTATCTCCAAAAATTTCTGTACACTCTGTTTCATTTGGTGTGATATAGGTGATATCCTCCATCCATTGCACATCAAAATTTGCCGCTGGTGCTGGATTTAATAAAACAGGTACATTGGCTTCTTTACACAGTTTAATTGCATAAGCAGTCGTTTCCTTTGGAATTTCTAACTGCATTATCACCATCTGACTTTTTTGAATGATTTCTTTCGCTGCCTCTATATGCGCAGGCATTAATTCATAATTAGCTCCTGGCACTACAATGATACGGTTATCGTTATTGTAGATTAGAATATTAGCAATCCCAGTAGGAACTGATGTGCTTGTAATCGCTTCTGTTTGGATGTGCTCTTGCTGCAAACCTTTACGTAATGACTCACCAAAACTATCTGATCCTACACAGCCAATCATTGTAACTTCACTTCCAAGGCGTGCAGCAGCAACTGCCTGATTCGCCCCTTTTCCACCTGGGATTGTTTGAAATTCTTTACCAAGAATTGTTTCACCCTGCTTTGGAAAAGCCTCCATTTGCACAACTAAATCCATATTTAAGCTACCTATAACTGTAATCATCTTTTGACCTGCCTTCCTTCTTATTTTTCCATTCTAACTGAGAAAACAGTAGAAAGACAGGATCATTTACATTTGATTATTACGTTTGAAGTATTAGCATCTCACCTGATTTTCGCTACGGGCTACAATCAGTTGAAAATAGGTATATATTAGCAAAACGGCAACAAAAAAATCCTTTTATCGCTCAATAATAAACCTATTTTTTCCTAATCAACACGCCTGAAAGTATAGTTAATTATTTTCAATATGCCTATTTTCGATTTATAGTTTTCCTAATAAGCCCTTCCTTGACTCCAATTCAATTTTTCTATCACAATCTTCACAAGAAAATTTCCCTTGCATATTTTGTTTATACAGTCTATATTTCTTTGACCCTTCAACAACTTCAAATGTATTCTTACAAAAAATACAACTAAGCGAATAACTAATCATAATGTTTCCTCCTTTAAATCTATGTGGATTTTTTTGGAATATAGCACAAAACATAATGAAACCGAACATAAAATACTTGTAATACCTAAAATAATGGCAGTCATTTGAAGCGTATATAATTCTGCAAACAGACCTAATAAAAACGTAAAGGTAATTTGTAAAATACTTTGAAAAATATTCGAAATACTGCCGAATCTCCCCATCATTTCAGGCGGTACATTTTGCTGATAAAATGTTTCATAGCCTGTATTACTAAACGCCATAAAAAAGCCTAGAAAAACAAAACTTACACATGCCAATATACTTGATGTCGAAGCATAAAAGGCTGTATAAAATAGCATTGTCAAGAACAAGCCAAAAGCCATATATGAACGAGTGGACCATTTTTTTGCAAAGCTTGCAGCAACCATTCCACCTAAAATTGCTCCTGCTCCTGCAACACTCACAAAAGCTCCATATATGCTATCGGATAAAGCTAAATCTTGTTTTATAAATGTTGCTTCTTGGGAGTCAAGCGCAAAAGCAATCATTAACGCACTTTGGAACAATAAATAAATCGTAATAAATAATGGATTTTGTCGGATGAAAGCCACTACAGTTACATAATCACTTTTTAATATTTGCCAAGTAATACGTTGCCTCGAAGTTTCCTGCACATCATCGACATTAGGTAATAAATAAATGATTATTGCACATACAAAAAATGTAAAGCTGTTGAACCATATTGTAACTGTTGTATTAAAAAGCATAATGAGGAGACCCGCTAGTGCTGGACCTACTAAAAACGAACCTGAATTGAACGTACCAAGTATTGCGTTGAATCGTTGTCTATCTTCTGAGGGAATAAATTTTGTAATATAATATGTACTACTAGGTCCAAAGAAACTACTTGCTATATTCGCTAAAAATAACAATGCATAAATTAGCCAAATAGATTCCATAAACGGCATACAAAAAACGATAACACCTCGTATCATATCAGTTGTAATCATCAACTTGCGTTTATTCATACGATCAATAAAAGAGCCTGCTACCAAGTTGGTTAAAACTCTGGCGATAGGACCGACAATAAAGATCCCAGCCATCGCTGCAGGTGATTGTGTTAAATGCCATACAAATAAATTAAGTGCAACGAGGTAAATCCAGTTTCCTAAATTGGAAAAACCTAAGCCTCCAATTAACAAACTGTATTTACGAATGATAGTCATGATGGTTCCCCTCCTTATTTTTCACTTTTGATAAAAATTTCCAATAAATGTTTAATTAAACTAGCACATCACCAAAACATGCGGTTGATTTTCCGTTCCAACTGGGCGCTTTCCCAGTGAAGTCCGATGAGCCACTTTGCTGCGTCCCAAGGCTCCTCTATGACGCTAATCCCCAAGGAATCGCCCTGTCTCCACTCAACTTATATACATGACATACGTTTTATCAAATGTTATCTCTACCTTTTAGTGATGAGACAATAAACTGGATAACATTCCATTTATTTACCATAACTCCATTTACATATTATCAAAATATTGCTTCAATTCGTAATGCTTTTTTTTACAAATAAACAACAAATTAAAATAACTAATGCTGTATTTTTATTATGTAAAGTTATAAGGACTAGTCATTTACTTATCAATGAGTTTTTTTCATTACCTGACAGTTCTGAGGTTAGTTCTTTCTGCTACCTGATCACTTTTTACTCTAACCCGAGCAGTTCTTTCTGCTACCTGATCACCTTCCACTCTAACCCGAGCAGTTCTTTCTGCTACCCGATCATTTTCCACTCTAACCCGAGCAGTTCTTTCTGCTACCCTATCATTTTCCACTCTAACCCGAGCAGTTTTTCCTTCTACCTGAGCATTTTCACTCCAACCCGAGCAATCCCTTCTTTAAGCAAGAAAAAAACTGAAGACAACTAGTATGTCTTCAGTCTAAAGGTAATCGCTTCATCTATTAATAGGCGATACGTTTTGCTTCGTACGCAGCGATTTGTTCCTCATATTTAAATGTTAGGGCAATTTCATCCCAACCATTTAGTAATGTTTCTTTATAATAAGGATCGATGCTAAAATGATACACTTTCCCGTCTTCACCTGTTACCGTTTGTGCTTCAAGACTAACTTCCAACGGGTATGGTTTTGCTAAGCCTTTAGCTAAAATTTCATCACACTCTGCTTCAGTTAGTTTGATTGGTAAAATGCCATTTTTGAAACAGTTATTATGGAAAATATCTGCAAAAGATGGCGCAATCACTACATTGAAGCCATAATCTAAAATTGCCCACGGTGCGTGTTCACGAGAAGAACCACAGCCGAAGTTATCTTGTGCTACTAAAATTTTGGAGTTTTTAAATTCAGGTTTGTTTAATACAAAATCCTTAATTTCATTGCCCTCTGCATCGAAGCGCCAATGATAGAATAAAAACTGACCAAAACCTGTACGCTCAATACGTTTTAAAAACTCTTTCGAAATAATTTGGTCTGTATCGACATTTTTACGATCAAGTGGTGTTATCACACTATTTACGATATTAATTGGTTCCATTTTCAATCATCCCTTCCGTGTAATGAAGATAAAAAATTACACAGTTTCCTTTACGAATTCACGAACATCTACAAAGTGACCAGCAATTGCTGCTGCCGCTGCCATTGGCGGTGATACTAAGTGTGTACGAGATCCAGCTCCTTGGCGTCCTTCAAAGTTACGGTTTGATGTTGATGCACAGCGTTCACCAGCCGGTACTACATCATCATTCATCGCCAGACACATTGAGCAACCTGTCTCACGCCATTCAAAGCCAGCATCTGTAAAGATTTTATCTAATCCTTCTGCTTCTGCTTGTATTTTCGTCGAATATGAGCCTGGTACAACGATAGCTGTTACATTTCCATGCACCTTACGTCCTTTGATGATATTTGCTGCTGCACGTAAATCACTGATGCGTGAATTTGTACATGAACCGATAAATACGTGTTGGATATCGATTGAAGTTAATGGTTGACCTTCTTCTAAGCCCATGTAGGCAAGTGCTTTACGAAGAGCGGCTTTATCTGACTCATCCTCATAATCTGCCTGTGTTGGAACATTACTTGAAACACCTGAACCCATGGACGGATTCGTTCCCCAAGTGATGATTGGCTCAATTTCTTCTGCTTGAATGATTCGAACTGTATCATATGTTGCATCTTCATCGGACACTAAACTTAACCAATAATCTGCTGCTTCCTCAAACTTTTCTCCTTGTGGTGCATGTTTACGTCCACGGATATAGTCAACAGTCGTTTGGTCAGGAGATATTAGCCCTGCCTTCGCACCAGCCTCGATCGACATGTTACAAATTGTCATCCGTTCTTCCATAGAAAGCTTGTGGATAGCCTCTCCAGTGAATTCCACAATATGTCCTGTGCCGACACTGATACCGAATTTAGAAATAATCGCTAAAATAATATCTTTTGCAGCTACACCTACAGGAAGCTCACCTTCTACACGAATTTCCATTGTTTTTGGCTTGTTTTGCCATAGCGTTTGTGTTGACATTACATGTTCTACCTCAGATGTACCAATACCGAAGGCAATCGCTCCGAACGCACCATGTGTAGATGTATGGGAGTCACCACAGACAATCGTTTTACCAGGCTGAGTTAATCCTAACTCAGGTCCAATTACGTGAACAATCCCTTGGTCCGGATGCCCCATTCCTGCAAGCTCAACGCCAAATTCTTCAGCATTTTTAGCTAACGTCTCAATTTGGTTACGTGCAATTGGATCATGAATCGTCGGTAGATTTTTTGTAGGCACGTTATGATCCATTGTCGCAAAGCTTAAATCTGGACGACGTACTTGACGTCCGTTCAAACGTAGACCTTCAAAAGCTTGCGGAGAAGTTACTTCATGAATTAAATGGAGATCAATATATAACAGGTCCGGTTTGCCCTCTTCCTGATAAACAACGTGTTTATCCCAAATCTTTTCAATTATATTTTTACCCATTATCTTCACTCATTTCTTAAATGTATGTTGTCATAATGCTTTCTGAAACAAAGCTTGTATCAATCTCGTTAATTACTTTATCTGTCCATTCATTCGTCGATAGTATTCGACCGCCATCACGTGCAAGATCTGCTGTGAAATAACCATCATCAAAAACTGCACCTACAGCACGTTCAATTTCAGCAGCCTCTTCTTTTAAGCCAAATGAATATTGTAGCATCATGGCAACTGAAAGAATTGTTGCAGCTGGATTTGCTACACCTTGACCAGCAATTTCCGGTGCTGAGCCATGTACTGGTTCATATAGACCAAAATTATCTCCGCGAATGGATGCAGATGGTAGTACACCTAAAGAGCCTGTAATAACAGATGCTTCATCACTTAAAATATCTCCAAACATATTTTCAGTAACTACCACATCATAATGACTAGGATTTGTAATTAATTTCATAGCAACAGAATCTACTAAATTGTGCTCCACATACACATCTGGATAATCTTTTTTCTTCGCTTCTACAACTTCACGCCATAAGCGACTTGTTTCAAGTACATTTGCCTTATCAACAGAGCATAATTTACCTCCACGTAAACGTGCTAATTCAAAGGCATTTTCAACGATACGCTCAACTTCTGCAGTTGAGTAAACAGTTGTATCAATCGCGCCATTCTCAGTACGCATACGTGGTTCCCCGAAGTATACGCCGCCTGTTAGTTCACGTACAATCATTAAATCGACGTTTTCGGCTACTTCACGCTTTAATGGTGAAGCATCTAGTAAACTCGGGAACGCCTTTACTGGACGTAGATTTGCGAATAAGTCAAAGTGCTTGCGAATACGTAATAACCCTTTTTCTGGACGTAATTCTGGTGGGTTACGATCCCATTTCGGACCACCAACGGCTCCTAGTAAAATAGCGTCACTATTTTCGCACATCTCAATCGTTTCATCTGGTAGTGGATTATTGTGTTGGTCGATGGCAGCGCCTCCGATTGTTGCATAGCCTAAATGGAATTTATGGTTAAATCGCTTTCCAATCACCTGTAATACACGTACAGCAGAAGCAACAACCTCTGGCCCAATTCCGTCACCAGGAAGTACTGTAATTTTTTTCTCCATCGTCAAAACACCTTTCTTTTTATAGCGTTGAAATACGCCATTTTAGTAAGACTCTCACCTATAGTAATAGGTGAGGGTCATCAATTACGACCACGCGTAATTGGCATAATTCATTTGGATGTGAATGAAGCTCTTACAATTCACTACCACTAAAAACTGTGACACTCACGAGAAGCTTGATGATCGATTAGCTTACAGGCTGTGCACGAAGGCTTACTTGAATTAAATGACGGTTTATAGCATTTAAATAAGCCTTTGCCGATGCTTCTAAAACATCCTGTGATGAGTTGCGTCCAGTTGTCGATACATCATCATAGCGGATATTAATCACGGCTTCACCGAGTGCATCTCGCCCTTTACCGACAGACGTAACTCGGTAATCAATCACATGAATATCTCCTTGTACAAGTTGCTCAAGCGTATTGAAAATAGCTTCCACCGAGCCTGAACCTGTTGCAACAACTGTTTTCTCTAGACCTTCTGGTGTTAAAACAATCGCTGTTGCTGTTGGTATATTTTCTGTACCATATTGCACCTGTACCATCTTCAGTTCGAAGAGTGGCACATCTTCTACTTGAATTTGTTGTTCTGTAAGAAGAGTTAGTAAATCTTCTTCTGTAATTTCTTTTTTACGATCAGCCAATTTTTTAAATTCAGTGAATGCTTTATTGATTTTTTCATCCGAAAGATTAAAGCCCATTGTTTCTGCTCGATCACGGAATGCTGCGCGACCTGAGTGTTTGCCAAGAACGAGCGGTACTTCACCTTCACCGATAAGAGCAGGTGAAATAATCTCATACGTTTCTGGATTTTTTAACACACCGTCTTGGTGAATACCTGATTCGTGTGCAAATGCGTTTTTACCAACAATAGCTTTATTCGGCTGAATAACTACATTCGTCAATTTACTGACTAATTGAGATGTACGTTTAATTTCTTGTAAATGAATTCCTGTCTCTACACGGTAAATATCTTGGCGAATATGAAGTGCAACTGCAATTTCTTCAAGCGCAACATTTCCAGCGCGCTCGCCAATACCGTTAATCGTACCCTCTACTTGCGAGGCACCATTTTCAATGGCTGCAATCGTATTAGCAGTTGCCATACCTAGGTCATCGTGGCAATGTGCAGAGAATTTTACCTTTTCAGCACCTTTTACGTTTTCAAGCAGGAATTTAAATAATGCACCATATTCTTGTGGTGATGCATATCCTACTGTGTCAGGTACATTTATGGTTGTCGCACCAGCCGCAACAATTTCATTCATAATACGCACTAAAAATTCTCGGTCTGAACGGAATGCATCTTCTGCTGACCATTGCACAAGCGGAAAGAATTTTTTCGCATATTTTACAGCTTCAATCGCTTGTTCTACCACTTGATCGGGTGTTTTTTTTAGCTTGTATTCCATATGAATTGGGGAAGTTGCTAAGAAAATATGAATATGTGGCTGCTCCGCTACTTTAATCGCTTCCCAAGTTGTGTCGATATCCTTTTGTACACAGCGAGCTAAACCTGTAACGATGGAGTTTTTCACTGTACCTGCAATGCGATTGACCGCATCAAAGTCGCCAGGTGACGAAGCAGGAAAACCTGCTTCAATAATTGTCACTCCTAGGCGCTCCAGTTGCTTGGCGATTTCAATTTTCTCTGCTGTGTTTAAGTTAATACCAGCAGATTGTTCGCCGTCGCGAAGTGTTGTGTCGAAAATATCAATTTTTCGCACTTGTAGCCACTTCTCTCACAACTTTTTCTTTACCTTCGTTGATGAATGGCATCATAGCACGTAATTTAGCACCAACTTCTTCGATTTGGTGATTTGCACCAGCTTCTTTGAATTTTGTATATTCTGGACGACCATTTTCGTTTTCTTGAATCCAACGGCGAGCGAATGTACCATCTTGGATATCTGTTAAAACATCTTTCATACGAGCTTTTACAGAGTCGTCGATAATACGTGGTCCTGCAACATAGTCACCCCACTCAGCTGTATCTGATACTGAGTAACGCATTGTTGCCATACCACCTTCAAACATTAGATCAACGATTAATTTTAATTCGTGAAGTGTTTCAAAGTATGCTAACTCTGGTTGGTACCCTGCTTCTACTAATGTTTCGAAACCAGCTCTAACTAATTGTGTAGCACCACCACAAAGTACTGCTTGCTCACCGAATAAATCAGTCTCAGTTTCTTCTTTGAATGTCGTTTCAAGTAATCCACCACGAGCTGCACCGATTCCTTTACCGTAAGCAAGAGCTATATCTTTCGCTTGACCAGTTGCATCTTGGTGAATTGCGAATAAGCCTGGTACACCAGCACCTTCTTGGAACTGACGACGAACTAAGTGTCCTGGACCTTTCGGCGCAACTAAGAATACGTCAACATCTGCTGGTGGTGTAATTTGACCGAAGTGAATGTTGAAGCCGTGTGCAAACATAAGTGCTTTACCTGCTTCAAGATGTGGAGCGATTTCAGCTTCATATACAGCTTTTTGACGCTCATCAGGAAGTAAAATTTGGATCACATCTGCTTCTTGTGCTGCTTCAGCAACAGTTTTTACATCTAATCCATCAGCTTTGGCTGCATCGAAAGATCCGCCTGGACGAACTCCTACTACTACATCGAATCCTGATTCTTTAAGGTTTAATGCATGTGCGTGACCTTGTGAGCCATAACCGATGATTGCGATTTTTTTTCCTTTTAATACTTCCTCGTTGATGTTTTGATCATAGTACATTGTAGCCATTGTTTGTTTCCTCCTAAATTTGGGTTTATTTTTTTACTTCGGATGCGAATAACCCGACTAAGGGTCATAAATCCAAAGCTTTCAATTTTATATGCAAACTATTTTAAAATAGAGAGCTGCGTATTTGAGATTTTTTGTGTTTCACGGACAGATGCAGTAGCCCCTGTACGCGTTAATTCTTTAATACCATAAGGTCGAATTAGTTCAATAAAGGCATCAATCTTCTCTGGATGTCCTACTACTTGATATGTGACAACGTTTTTCGCTGTATCAATAATTTGTGGACGGAATGGTTCGATAATTGAATTCATTTCCAGTCGTAAGTTTGGTGGTGAAATTACTTTCACAAGTGCTAACTCGCGTAATACGATCGATTTATCTGTAATGTCATTGACCTTTAGCACATCAATTTGCTTTGATAATTGCTTCACTAGCTGTTCAATTTTACGCTCATCCTCTACGTTTACAACAAAAGTCATTTTCGAAAAGTTTGGCTGTTCAGTATGACCAACTGTGATTGATTCAATATTGAATTGACGCTTCATAAGTAAACCTGTTACACGGTTTAACACACCGCTCTGGTTAATCACTGTTACTGTAATTACTCGTTTCAATTCTTTTTCACCCCAATCATTTCATGTAAGCCTTTGCCTGGTGCTACCATTGGGTACACACATTCAAGCTGTTTAACGCGACAATCGATTAACACTGGCTCATCAGAAAGTAGTGCCTCACGGAAAATACATTCCGCTTCGTCGATTGTGTCAATTCGATAGCCTTTAATGCCATATGCATCGGCTAATTTAACAAAATCTGGTTGGATCGGCATAAGTGAAGATGAATAACGCTCTTCATAAAATGTTTCTTGCCATTGGCGTACCATTCCTAAACAGCTGTTATTTAAAATCACGATTTTTACCGGTAAGTTGAATTCTTGTAGGATAGAAAGCTCTTGTGCAGTCATTTGGAATCCTGCATCTCCTACAATAGCTACAACTTTTTTGTCTGGCTTCGCAAACTGGGCGCCAATTGCAGCTGGGAAGCCGAAGCCCATCGTACCAAGTCCACCAGACGTTACCCAACCATGATCATTGTTTAAGCGATAATATTGCGCAGCCCACATTTGATGCTGACCAACATCTGTAGTAACAACTGCGTCACCTTCTGTAATTTTATGCACAAGCTCCAATGCTTCTTGCGGTAAAATTACTTTGTCCCCAGGCACCTTGTTGTACCATAATGGATATTCGTTTGCATGATTATTTAAGAATGCTAGCCATTCTGTTGTCTCTGGACCTTTGAAGTCTTTTTTCAATAACGCTTTTAATGCTTCTTTGGCATCTGCAACAATTGGAATATCAGTCGGGACATTTTTCCCAATTTCCGCTGGATCAATATCAATGTGTACGATCGTTGCATTCGGAGCAAATGTTGCTAAATCACCAGTTAAACGGTCATCAAAACGAGCACCAATATTCAATAATAAATCTGCTTTTGTAATAGCTGTATTCGCAGTTACAGTTCCATGCATACCAGCCATACCGAGGAATAATTCATGTTCTCCATGGATTGAACCAAGCCCTAATAAAGTGTTCGTTACAGGGATACGATATTTCTCAGCGAATGCAGTTAGTTCTTCTTTGGCATCTGCAAAGAGTACACCAGCTCCAGCTAAAATTAATGGACTTTTGGCCAATGAAATTGCCTGAATGGCCTTTTGAATTTGTAAATAGTTCGGTTTGTATGTTGGCTGATAACCTGGTAAATAAATTTCTTCAGGTGCTTGTGGTGGGTTCTCTATATCAAATAACATTTGAGAAACGTTTTTCGGGAAATCTACTACAACAGGGCCCTTTCGACCAGTGCTTGCAATATGGAAAGCCTCTTTAACGATGCGCGGGATATCATTGACATCCTGCACCTGATAATTGTGCTTTGTGATTGGTGTTGTAATGCCCATAATGTCCGCTTCTTGGAAAGCATCTGTACCAATTACAGACGTTGCAACTTGACCAGTGAAAACAACTAATGGAATGGAATCAATCATCGCATCAGCAATACCTGTTACTAGGTTTGTTGCCCCTGGACCACTCGTTGCAATGACAACACCAGGTTTATTGGAAACACGTGCATAACCTTCCGCTGCATGGATTGCACCTTGTTCATGTCTAGTTAATATATGACGAATCGGATTTTTATACATTGCATCGTAGATTGGTAGTACCGCTCCACCAGGGTAACCAAAAACAATTTCAACACCTTGTTCATGCAATGCTTGCACTAATACGTCAGCACCATCTTTCGCTTGATAGGTTTGTTCAGCTTTTGCTGTTGTTGTTAATTCTTCTTTTTCATTGATAGAAACATTCGCACTCATCAAATATGCCTCCTTCTTATCATTCAATTTCACATTAGTAATGCGCATCAGTGAAGTGATATAAGCTGGATGTCTCCTTATAAAGAGACTCCTGCTAACATTGTCAAAAAAATAAAAAGCCTTTTTCTCCACACGCAAAGAACTACCTTACGTAGGGATGAAAAAGACTTTCCATGGTACCACCCTTTTTTATAGCAAATAATTGCTACCTCGTGAATAAATGTAAGCATTTATGCACCAATGCGAGAAAATCCGCATCCAATAAGGTGTCATAAATCATTTATTCATTAATAACGAGCACTTTCGATTATGCCCGGAGCTATCTAATGGCGAATGCGCGTTTAATAGCTCGCTCCGAGGGGATGTCGGATCTAGTTGTATCGCCGGCTTCCAGCACGACCGGCTCTCTGGTAGATACAAGGCTCTAGAACCTTTTACCTCATCAACGCTTTAACTTATTAAATTTTCATGACGCCACCTGTAGAGGCGCTTGTTACTAATTTTGAATATCTTGCCAACCATCCGCGTTTAATTTTCGGTTCAAATACCGGTAGTTTTGCACGACGTTCAGCTAATACTTCATCTGAAACTTCTAAATTGATCGTACGATTTGGTAGATCAATTGTGATCATGTCACCGTTCTCTACTAAAGCGATTGGACCGCCTTCTGCTGCCTCTGGTGAAATATGTCCGATTGAAATACCGCGAGATGCACCTGAGAAACGTCCATCTGTAATTAACGCAACCTTTGTACCAAGACCACGACCTTGAATCGCAGACGTTGGTGCAAGCATTTCAGGCATCCCTGGGCCACCTTTTGGTCCTTCGTAACGAATGACGACTACATGACCCTCTTTAACTGTCCCATTATCAATGTTTTCCTGTGCAGCTTCTTGTGATTCAAAGACGATTGCTTCGCCCTTGAATACTTTAATAGAAGGGTCTACAGCACCTACTTTAATAACAGAGCCATCTGGAGCGATATTGCCAAATAACACCGATAAACCACCAACTGGGCTATAAGGATTGTCTTTCGTACGAATAACTTGATCATTTGTAATATGATAATCCTTTACAAGCTCACCCATTGTCACTCCTGCAACAGTTGGACGATCTGGATGAATAGCACCTGGAATAGATGTCAATTCATTAATAATGGCACTAACGCCACCTGCTTTATTAATATCATCCATTGAAATATCTGAAGCAGGCATAATTTTCGCTAGATATGGAACACGCTCTGCAACTTTATTAATATCTTCAATGTTATAATCGATTTCAGCTTCATTGGCGATTGCTAATGTATGGAGGACTGTGTTTGTCGAACCACCCATCGCCATATCAAGTGCAAATGCATCATCTATTGCTTCTTTTGTAATAATGTCACGAGGCTTAATATCCTCTTTAATCATACGGACTAATTGTTTAGCAGCTTCTTTAATAAGCTTATGGCGCTCTTCAGAAGTAGCTACGATTGTTCCATTACCAGGTAAAGCTACTCCTAGCATTTCCATTAAGCAGTTCATAGAGTTTGCAGTAAACATTCCTGAACATGAACCACATGTTGGGCATGCATTATTTTCAATATCTAACAGCTCTTCAGATGACATTTTGCCTGATTTAAGAGCCCCTACACCTTCAAAAACTGAAGTTAATGAAAGCTGCTTACCAGTAGCAGAAGTACCTGCCTCCATTGGACCACCAGATACGAAAATTGATGGTACGTTCGTACGAACTGCTGCCATTAACATCCCCGGTGTAATTTTGTCACAGTTAGGAATATAGAATACGCCATCAAACCAGTGTGCATTTATAACTGTTTCAGCAGAGTCTGCGATAATTTCACGGCTTGGTAACGAGTAACGCATACCAATGTGCCCCATTGCAATACCATCATCTACACCGATTGTGTTAAATTCGAATGGAATACCACCCGCTTCAATAATGGCCTCTTTGACAACATCAGCAAATGTACGTAAATGAACGTGACCTGGAATAATGTCGATATATGAATTACAAACCCCGATAAATGGCTTGCCTAGATCTTTTGCTTTTACTTTGCCAGTTGCATATAAAAGACTTCGATGTGGCGCACGATCTACGCCTACTTTAATCATGTCACTTCTCATTTTAAACGCCCCTCATTTATTGCTATGTTCGTTGCTTTATACAAAATGTTCTGTCTATTTCATTTTTGTGTATATGTTAATTGCCTTGAAGACAACTAACTACTGTAACGAACGTGTTAAATTGTTGTTATCATAGTACGAAAAAAAGGTCTCGTCAACACTATTTTTTGAATTGTTTAAACAATTTAAATAATCTAGCAAATTTTGAAATCGTTTTCATGCTGATTAAGCATCACTTTTATCTCGTTTTGATAAATATTTTGACATTTCGTTCAAATTTAAATTTTTTTAATAATCTTTCAAAAAATGTTTCAAATCCTTTAAAGGAGATTGAATAGCTATATAATGAAATAACGCTTACAATGTGAATAATTTTCTTAAGTAGCCTGTAAAAAACACATGATCAGGATCATATTGATGACGAATCGCTAAAAATTTTTCGATATCTGGATATAGCTCATACACATAGTTAGCCGTTAAATGATTTTGTTTGCCCCAATGTGGTCGTCCTTTATATTTTTTCATCATCGTATGAACCCATTCAAAATAAGGCTCTTCCGGCATCCCTTTATACATGTGAAAGGCAATAAATGCTGATTCTTGTCCTTGGGTAGGACTTAAATAACCTGCTTCTCCTGCCGTTGTCCGACATTCTAACGGAAAATGTACATTAAAAATTCCTTTTTTAAAGGTTTCGTGTATCTCTTCCATACACGCCTCAAATTGCGCTAATGGAATAGCATATTCACTTTCTTGGAACTTTACACTACGTGGAGACGGATAAATTTCATAACTGATCCCCGTTTTCTCCCCTTCAACAACATTGGCTGCTGCTAATTTACTCATCGCACCACTTAACGAAGGCCTCCATTTACAAAGCTCTGAAATAGCATAAAAAGCACCATTCTCTACTATTTGAAGTTTCAAGGCTTCCATTCTCTTACTCCAATCACTCTGATAAACAGGTGCTACAGCATTCATGCGCTTCACTTGAATGGTTTCGCTACCAGGAAAATAAAACCACTCAACATGTCGATGCTGTCGAATATCTTCAGCAAATATCGCCAGCCCATTTTCTAAAGTATCTCTTGTGCCCACATAATGTAAGCTGTACAGCGGTATCACCTTGATTGTTACTTGCACAAGCACTCCAAGCAAGCCGAGTGAAACATGTAAAGCTTCCGATAAATCATCCATTCCTCTAATATGCTCTCTATACGTACCTGTACCATCTACAAAACCCCATTTTGTTACAGTTGAAGATAACGAACCAAGTGTTACACCTGTTCCATGGGTACCTGTTGACACCGCTCCAGCAATCGTTTGCTCCTGAATATCTCCCATATTCATAAGGGCAAAGCCATACTTTGCAAGTAATGGTCCTATTTCATATAAATACGTGCCAGCCGAAAATGTCGCTTCTTGCCTATCTTCATTCATAGCTATTAGCCCACGCATATTATGTAAAGAGAGTGCTATATGCTCAGGCATTGCAACAGCGCTAAAGGAGTGAGCCGCACCTGTTACACGAATCGTTTTTCCTAATTCACGTGCATGCTTCACGATATTTGTAACCTCTTCAATAGATTGAGGTAAGTACATCTCAGACGGATAAGAGATTACATTACCAGCCCAGTTCGTCCACTTCTCCCCATTACCCCACTTATCTATAGAAAACATTGTCCATTCCCCCTATAGGTTGTATAAGTTCCTATAAACTTGTCCCCTCTAATTCCATGTAACACTTGGAATCTTTCGCACAACTCACCAGCCTTAGCATGTCGAAAATATAGCGTGTCTCCCACATTGACTTTTTTACGCCTTACCTGAATCGGTGTCTGAACTTCTCCTGCTCCTTCTAAATTAAAATACGAAAAAAAGGTTGGTTCATAGAATACCGGTAATCGATCAGCACCGATTGCTCCTGACGCTGTATAACCTCCACCATGACAAACAACAATATTTTTTTCTGGTTTTCTTGTTACCCTTAAAGCAAATCCAGCTGCCTTTTCAAGCTGTAAATGCGTAAATTGGTCAAACAAAGCTGGTGCATAAAACGCAGAGCCAACCGTAATTTCTGTTACCTCTTTCTGTTGTGCGGTGTAGGCCATACTTCCTGAGCCTCCACCATTTACAAAACGCAGAGTTGGAAAATACGCTTTTATATGAGCAATAGCCAATCTACGAAACTGGGTAACTTGCTTTTTGGCTTGCAATTGCATTACGTCTATAATTCTCCCTTTAACAGCATTTGCTGGACGATTACCGACTCCTGCAATTTGAGCTTCGTAGCCCATAGCTCCAACTACTTCAATAAATGATTGATTTTTAATATATTCAAGAAATGGTGTGAGTGACTCGAGTGAATGAAGTGAAGAGCGTTTTGTACCAAAATAAAGAACTTTAAAATCATTGGAAACATTAATATCAATGCATACCCTCACAAGAACGCCTAGCTCTTGCCCTAGCTCAGCCAAAAATTTTATATGTTCCTGCTTATCCACCATAAAAGTGACCGTTTTCCCCGCCTTTACAAAATGTAATAACTGTCGAACAGTAGCTTCTTCCATCACTGGGTACCCTAGTAGCAAATCATCAAAATGCTGTTGAAGTAAAAAAATTGTTTCTGCCGCTGTAAACGTCATAAATCCAGTCACATTTGGGAGGTTTTTTTGTAAATAACGTAACATTTCCACAGAACGAACTGATTTCGTCGCAATACGAATATTTTTCTCTCCACAAGAGTTGTGTACAGTTGTAATATTGTTATCCAGTGCATCAAAGTCCAACCAAGCAAATGGTCGCTCTAGTTCACGGAACGCTCGATCAAATCTAGTTGTCATTCTATCACCCCTCTATTTGTACTATATGTCCTCTATGCAAATTCCCTCAAGACAATCGAGTAGGAGGGAGTGATTAACTCCCGACCTCTCCAACCACCGTACGTACGGATCCGTATACGGCGGTTCAATTAAGATGAATAACGCAAGATTTCATAACGAGCTTGCAGACTTTTGAGCCCTTGGTTACTCCAATAAGAGTTATCAAGGGTTCTGTGTAATATTGGACTTTTCGAGATACGCCAGTAACTCTTGCGAGTATTGCCCCATTCGTAAGCCTTCCAGTCTGGAACTCCTAAACGAATGAGGTTGCACACTTTCGTACGAGGCTTTTTCCAATTCTTCCATAAACACATGCGAAGTCTTCTTCTAATCCATCCATCCAGTGATTCAAATATTGATTTCGTATCCGCTAATGCAAAGTAGCCACACCACCCAATTAAATATTGATTCAATTGTTGAATTCGGTACTCCATTGGAAATGGCTTCTTTCTAGCTGTTAATTCCCGAATTTTGTTCTTCATTCGCTTTATGCTCTCTTTCGCAATTCGAACTTGTGGTTCTTTGCGGGAGGTAAAGCTAAATCCTAGGAATTTACGTTGCCAAGGACGAGCCACTGCGGATTTCTTCTCATTTATTTTCAATCGTAGCGTCTTCTCAATAAAGGTTTTGATACTTGCCATCACTCGTTCTCCTGCTCGTTTTGTTTTCACATAAATATTGCAGTCATCGGCGTAACGGACAAATTTATGACCACGTTTCTCTAATTCTTTGTCTAATTCATCCAGCACAATATTTGAGAGAAGTGGACTCAGTGGGCCCCCTTGGGGTGTTCCTTCATCTGTATCATAAACGACACCATTTATCATGACACCCGATTGTAAGTATCTACGAATCAGCTTGAGTAGAGGTTTATCAGAAATTTTCTTCGCTAATGTACTCATTAGACGGTCATGGTTTACTTTGTCGAAGAATTTCTCTAAGTCCATATCTACTACCCAGCGGTATCCTTCTTTTATATGACCTTTGGCTTCTCGGATTGCATCGTGAGCACTTCGTTTTGGTCGAAATCCGTAACTATGATTCGAGAAGTTCGGGTCATATAGGTTGGATAGCACTTGGGCAATCGCCTGTTGAATGAGTCGGTCTGTCACGGTTGGGATTCCTAATAGTCGCACACCGCCGTCAGGTTTCGGGATTTCGATTCTGCGAACTGGTTGTGGTTGGTAGGTTCCCTCAAGAATTTGCTTCTTAATCGTTAGCCAGTTTTCGACTACATGCTGTCGTAGGAATTTTACGGGCATTTTGTCTACTCCATGACTCCCTTTGTTTCGTTCCACCCGTTTGAGTGCGAGAAGCAGATTCTCCCGTGATAATATTTGATTCATTAGCATCTCGTTCGACTCCTCCGTGAATAGCTTGTCTTCTTATAACAGTTTCTACTGCACCCGCTCAATGTCCCTCATGGGATTCACCATTACCTCCATTAAGTCGGTCCTTCTGGATTTTCTGTGTTTACCATAGAAAACTGCATGCCAAGGGCTATTCTCTCCGAATTGTTCGGTCCTTCCCATTCATTCTAGAAGTGAATGGTACTATGACCTCTGCTGACTTCTGATGGTTCAGCTACCTATCGCTAAGTAGGTTACAAAGTGTACTTTGCGTTTCCATCAGACCTCCCCGGGTAAGCGCATGCACTTTCACACCATCTATCCGCCTCATTTACTCGATATGACCTTCGACAGAAAGGACTTTGTGTTGTTATGCACACTCATCCAATCATACCTAGCCTTATATGAGATTCGTGTTCCTCGGACCGGTGTTTTGCCTCCAGCTTCCTTCAGATTCCGCGTCGCCACGGACACCCTTGCTCTTGGCTAACCTCTACTTCTGTCTTCGGGGTTCGGGACTTGCACCCTATAGTTCATACGCATGCCGGGCGCACATAAAAAACAACCGTGGACACAATAACATTTGCCTTCACGGTTGTTTTAGAATTGGACTAGCATTTAACTCACCTTTCTATTTTATTTGAGAGATTAAGAGGCGAATAAAAATTCCGCCGCAAAGTTTAACATTACTAGAAGATGTAAGCCTGCAATAAGAAATCCTTGTCGATTTAAACGTTTCATAGCTGTCATATTCATATTGAACACTCTCCTTTTTTCACATTATACTCTCAGAAAAACCAATTTTCAAACTATTCTTAATATTAAATTTGAATCATTTTTCTGACAAACAGGCCCAAATATGGCATGATAAAAGCGAAATTATACCTATAAAGAGAGTGGAAACGTTGAAAAAGGCTCTATTAGTTGTAGATTATATGTATGATTTTGGAGCTACTGATGGAAAACTAAAATGGTGAGCCCGGTCAAGCATTATTAGATCAATTTCGCCTTGGCGTATTTGCGTCCGGAGGCTTTATCTTCATTCAATTGATATTTGGATATACACAAAAGCAACTGCATTCAACTCAAACCTCTAGAAATTGGAGACTCTGCTCGAATGAAATTTAAAAAATCTCATCCTTAATTTGAATATTTATTGCTAAGAACGAATTTGTTTTTTTTCGAATGACCTGCATGAGGAAGAGGATCCATTTCATCCTGAATCAAAGTTATTTCCACCTCATAAAGTTCGCGGCACTAAAGGACGCTGTTTTTGGTGAAATTTATAACAACAAAAAAGTTTTTTGGCTCGATAAAACTCGATATAGTGTATTTACTGAGAAAGAGGTATCAAAGAAATTCATTTAGTGGCGTTTGTACTGATTTTATATTTTACATACTGAAGTTGATGCCTATAATTTGAGCATTTCAACGGTTGTTTATGCAGATGGTGTTTCAAGTTTTGATGATGCAGGTCATGAATGGGCATGACGTCATTTTGAGCATACGTTAGGCGCAACAGTTGTTAAGTCATAAAAACCATTTCGCAAAATTGTAATGATTACCAAAGAAGCTAGACGCGTTTAATCTGTTCCTTTCAGGGCATAACTAAGCAATCGCCATTATATCTTAAGTTTAAGGAGATGAAAAAAATGATTAGCTTCATTTGGTATTTAATCATTGGCGGGCTTTTAGGTTGGTTAGCAGGCGTCATTTTAGGTAAAGATGTACCTGGCGGCGTCATCGGAAATATTGTTGCAGGGATTGTCGGTTCTTGGATTGGTAGTATGGTTCTTGGTAACTGGGGTTGGCGAGTTAGTAATTTTTACGTATTCCCAGCATTAATTGGTGCTATCGTGCTGATTTTCATTGTAAGCTTTATTTTAAAAAGTATGCACAAAGCAACCTAAATATGTAATAAAGAGCCATCTTTTTTGATGGCTCTTTATTTATTTTTGAAAATAATTGTAGCTCTTCGACAAAACGAAAGGTGATTCTGGAGCGTTCGATGAGCCGCTGATCCCCAAGGATTTTACGGGAGGCATGTCAAATCTAATTAATAGTGATACAACAATAAACTTTTCTGATGTAGAATTTTTTTTGTTCCAGCCTCTTTATTTTTCCGTATTTAAAAGGACGACTTCTTTCAGTTCATCATGATAATCATTATATAAATTGAAATAATATAACACCTTTTCAACATATTCATCACTGTGATTGTACTGAAAAACAGCTCCCTTCACATCACCATTTGCTGCACCATTTTTCGATAAATAATTCGCTGCACTAAATATAGCGTCCTCAATATCATAAGGATCTGCCAGACCATCTCCGTTAGCATCTACACCAAATCCACCATATTTTTTTATTGATACTGGATTCATTAATTCAGCCTTCGGTATATCCCCTTTTCCTAATCCTGAGCAGGAAGGATGTTGCCAACCTACAAATGTACAAGGCATAAATTGCAGATGTCCTTCTGCCCCGGCTGGTGATACAAGTGATTTCATTGAGGAGAAGCGTGTTTCAACTCGATGATGGGCGGCAAGTAATGTCCAAGGTACACCGTATTTCTCTTCTGCCGCTACATAAACAGGAATATATTGCTCAGGAATTTCCATATCGAAATTTTGTTGAATTTCTTCTATTGCCTTTTCTTGCTCTAGTTTTTCAAATATCGGTAATGTTTGTAGCTCCTTCCATGCAAAAAAAGCGAATACATAAACAATTATCGCTATTGGTATTAATAATGCTATCATGCCCAATTGGGCGGAAGGCGATAGCATCGGTTTTTTCTTCTTTTTTTTCGCCATATGTCACACCTAATCTTGTATTCTATTTCTATATTACCAAAATTTTCGTTTTATGTCGTAGCCTTTTTAGTATATGATTACCAATATTTTAATAGTTGAAATGAAAGGGAAAAATATAGTAAAATATAATTCGATTATTTTATAAGGATAAAAATAGGAGGAATTTATTTTGTGGAAAGACTTTAAAGAGTTTGCTATGAAAGGCAATATTGTCGATCTAGCAGTGGCAGTAGTAATTGGTGGTGCTTTCGGTAAAATTGTTACCTCCTTAGTTGAAAATATCATTATGCCATTAGTTGGTGTTTTAACTGGTGGTATTGATTTGACAGAGAGCTTTGTATATGGCTCAGGTACTGCTCAAGTAAAATTAGGTGTATTTTTACAGTCAATCATTGACTTTTTAATTATTGCCTTTGCAATTTTCATGGCATTAAGAATTATGACAAAGCTAACTCGTAAAAAAGAAGAAGCTGTTGTGGAAGAGCCGGCACCAAAATTAGATGCTAAAGAAGAGCTTCTAAAAGAAATTCGAGATTTATTAAAAAAAGAGCAAGCTTAAACTATACTGAAAAGAATCTGTCTAATTTCCCTTGGATAAACCGAGGAAATAGGCAGATTCTTTTTGTTTAATAGATTTATTTCTTTAAGGACGCAAATTCCATGGTTCAAACACACCCACATGTTTTTCTGGTATTTCTTGTTGTATTGCATCGATAATTCCTTGTGCAATTTCATTATTTGTTAGCCATCTTGAGGAGTTGTTGCTTTCTATAATAAATCCAAGTTTTACCTCTCGATAAATTATACTACAAGGTAAATAACTTTTTGTACGGTCATTATTTATGTAAGAGCTACTCCCTTTTATATGGTATAAAATCACATTTTTTGTGTTAGGAATTGCTTGGAAAAGTGACTCCCAAATTCTTTTATCAGAACCATGAATCCAAGCAATAATACAATCAAATGATCCATTAGTTTGCTGAGACTCTATTAATGCTAATTTAAAGCTATTGTAATTCGTATAATCAACTCTTAAAGGTGACAATTTCGAATCATTTTTAACATCATTTATCAAACTTTGCATTTTCTTTTGTTGTCTCCCAATAACGGTTACATGATTACCTTGCTGTAGAAGCCATAAAGAAACATCCTTTAGCATTCCTGTTCCTCCAATTACAAGCCAATTCCTCATTTAACTCTCCTCCTTTTTACATATCCTACTATTCCTAGGTGATTTCCCACAAATAATATCACCAATTTTCTGAAATCATCTTGTTCTTCTTTAGTATACATGTTAAATTGATAACAATTATTTAGAATATGGGAAATGTGGTCTAGTATTTCAGGATATTTTGCCTGCCCGATATTATAATGAAGAAAAGAGTGACGACATGACAAACAACAGAAGTATTGAAACAAAACTTGTACAACTGGGGAATTTAAGTGATCCGAGAACAGGCGCTGTTAGCCCACCAATTCATTTATCGACAGCTTACAAACACACTGGTATTGGTGAATCCACTGGTTTTGATTATGCACGTACCAAAAATCCAACTCGTGCCCTATTAGAAGCGGGAATTGCTGATTTAGAGGGTGGAGATATGGGCTTTGCCTGTAGCTCTGGCATGGCAGCCATTCAACTAGTTCTATCGTTGTTTAAGCCTGGTGATGAATTAGTTGTACCTGATGATTTATATGGAGGTACATATCGACTTTTTAATTTCTTCGAAGAGACATACAATATTAAGCCTGTTTACTCTAAATTTGAATCAGTTGAGCAGGTAGAAGCATTAATCAATGACAATACGCGTGCTCTTTTCATTGAAACGCCAACGAATCCGCTTATGCAGGAATTTGATTTGCAAGTGTATGCTGAATTAGCTCACAAGCACGGTGCGTGGTTAATTGTTGATAATACGTTCTATACACCATATTTCCAACGCCCCATCGAATTAGGTGCTGACATTGTCATTCATTCTGCTACTAAATATATAGGCGGACATAATGATGTGTTAGCTGGTTTAGTTGTCGCAAAAGGTGCTGAATTAGCAGAACGTATTGGCTTTATTCATAATGGTAGCGGGATGGTATTAGGTGCGATGGATTCCTGGTTGCTTATTCGTGGCTTAAAAACGATGCATCTTCGATTAAAGCAGCACGATGCGAACGGTAAAGCAATTGCTGCCTATTTAGAAGAAGAAGAACTTGTGACAGACGTGCTATACACAGGAAAAGGTGGCATGCTTTCATTCCGCTTGAAAAAGGCTGACTGGATTGACCCATTCCTTCGTAACTTGAAGTTAATTACCTTTGCTGAAAGCCTTGGTGGTGTTGAAAGCTTTATTACGTATCCTGCTACTCAAACACATGCAGATATGCCTTATGAAGAACGTATTGAACGTGGTGTTTGTGACCGATTATTGCGCTTCTCTGTTGGCGTTGAAGAGGCTGAAGATTTAATTGCGGATTTAAAACAAGTATTCGATATCCTTAGAAAAGAGGCTTAAAGATGAAGCAACATATTGAAACAAGCCTAATTCACGCAGGAGTTCGTGACGGCTATGAAAATAAAAAAGGTGCAGTCAATGTGCCTATGTATTTATCATCTACTTTCCATCAAGAGAGTATCGATGAATTTGGTGAATATGACTATGCTCGTTCTGGTAACCCTACACGTGATGCACTAGAAAAAGCAGTCGCAGAGCTTGAAAGCGGAGTACGTGCCCATGCATTTTCTTCTGGAATTGCAGCTGTATCTGCAGCATTAATGCTATTATCTCAGGGTGATCATATGGTCATTACGGAGGATGTTTATGGAGGAACATACCGCTTCGTCTCCAAAGTTTTACCACGCTTCGGTATTTCCCATACTTTCGTTGATTTCACAGATTTAGAGGCGGTTGAAGCAGCCATTACACCAGCTACAAAACTGCTCTATATGGAAACACCGTCAAATCCGACACTTGGCATCACAGATATTCGCGGAATTGTTGCTCTAGCCAAACAGCATCATTGCTTAACATTTTTAGACAATACTTTTATGACACCTTTACACCAACGTCCACTTGAGCTAGGTGTCGATGTTGTTATTCATTCTGCTACAAAATTTTTATCTGGGCACTCTGATATTATTGCAGGATTGACAGTAACTGCTGACGAAAAGCTTGGTCAGGATTTATACTTTATCCAAAATTCATTCGGCAATATATTAGGTGTGCAGGACTCCTTTACACTATTGCAAAATATTAAAACAACAGATGTGCGTTATGGTCGTTCTGCTGAGTCGGCACAAAAGATTGCGGAGTTTTTAGCTGCAAATCCACTTGTTGAGCAAGTATACTACCCAGGGCTTGCCTCACATCCTGGCTATGAGATTCATCATAATCAGTGCACGAGTGCAGGCGCAGTTCTTTCTTTCCGCCTACCAAGCTATAAAGAGGCAAAAGCACTTGTAGAAGCGATGAAAATTCCAGTTTTCGCTGTCTCTCTTGGTGGCGTTGAATCGATCTTATCCTACCCTGCTAAAATGAGTCATGCAGCAATGGAGCCTGAAGAGCGTGAAAAACGTGGAATTACGGATGGACTATTACGTTTTTCAGTTGGTCTTGAGCATGTTGACGATCTAATTGCAGATTTTGCTCAAGCATTAGAGGTTGCCGCAAAAGCTTAGAAAAATTGACAAAACAACCGCGTCTCTTATATTGAGAGACGCGGTTTTGTTCAATTAAATACAGCTTTTAAATAGATAACAATCAATTCTTCACACGAGCCAATACTCGATACAAATAATCTCCATGTCCTTGAGCTAATGTCACTTCATGCTCGTCTGAAATCCAGTAAAATGAAAACACAAAACCTGACTCGTTTTCACCTGTAGGACAATGCTGCCATGTATCTCGTTTTTCCTTCGTAGTTAAATGATAAAAATAACGTTTTTGTAGAACCCCTGAATGGTGATTAAAATAATCTTGGGCAATTAACCCGTTAACTGTTAAATCGAATAAACCTGTCTCTTCAAACATCTCTCGGGTTACAGCCTCTTGCGGTGTTTCCCCTGCTTCTACCGTGCCTTTAGGAATTTGAATTCCTACTCCTTCTGTATTTTGCTCAAATACTAGCACTTGTAACTGCCCCTCATGCTCCCTCGTAATATAGCCAAACGCTTTTTCAACAACTTGCATGAAGTCATCCCCCTTCGAGTTATTTAATGTTACAATAAATAGAAAAATTGGAATTGCAGGTAAAAAGTGTTGACATTAATTATACGACAGATGCAAGAGAATGACATCATTTTTGTACAAGAAATTGCCAAGAAAAGCTGGCACAAAACATACGAGGGAATCATTCCACGTAACATCCAAGATCGATTTTTACAAGCTGCTTATAGTTACGATCGATTGAAACTACGTCTAGATAGTAGTCCATTTTTAGTTGCTATATTTGAAGAGTCGGTAGTAGGCTTTGCAAATTTTTCTAATGTGGTTAATGGTGTGGCTGAACTATTCGCAATCTATTTACTACCTGAAACACAGGGCAAAGGTATTGGTACAGCACTCTTACAAGAGGGTATCAACATGTTTCCAGATTTAACGTCAGTTATCGTTTGTGTAGAGAAAGAAAATACAATTGGTATGAATTTTTATCAAGCAAAAGGCTTTTTGAAAATAGAGGAATTTGATGACGTTTTCGATGGGCATATATTAAAAACAGTTAAACTCGGCTTAACAATAGAATAACGGAGCTACAATCTACTCCGTTACTCTTGATGATTTAATTTATGTAATCTATGCAAGATTGATATGCTCGGATTGGATGACTAATGCTGTTAACCCTGTATGACTCCCAGATTCATGCGCCTCTCCTGTTTGCCAAAGTACACCGTCTCCAGTTTTTATACTTACTTTCTCTTTATCTTTACCACAAATCCATCCCTCACCCTGAATAACAATAAATAACTGTGGGACTGGCGCCTCGTGCATTCCAACAACACCACCTGGCTCTATATAGATGAAGCCAATATTAGTAGGTTCCACCGTTTTCATGATTTTCGTATAAAAAGAATTCATTGATTGATAATTATTAATTTGATTGGCCAACTCTTGTGTGAATTTATATATTTTCATGTAATTTGTATGCTCCTTTCTATTAAAACTCACAATTATTATTAGTGAGACTCATCACCATAACGTGTGGTTGATTTTCTGGAGTCGCCCAGTCGGAACGAAGATCAACTAATTTACAGGGCATATATGTCATCCACAATTTTTGGTGATGAGCTATTTACGAATCATTTTATACATTAGAACATCATCTATATAGTCATTGTCATGTAGCTTATTTTCAAAGCTTACGATTCTACAACAGATGCTCGACATCATCATAGGTTAGTCGGAATATTTTTGTATCAGGTGTAATACTCATAAAATACTCTTGTACGTTTTCTAATCCGAATTGCTGTTCAAGAGTTGACCATTCAGCAGGTGTTAGGAAAACAAAGCCTAATGTATCTGAACCTCTTGATTCCATCCACATGCGTATTTCATAATCAGGCTGTAAAATCTCGTTTAAGGCAATGATAGTTGGATCACAACTATCATCAGCATCCATCACTACAAGGGATTTTTTATCACCATAGATGATATAAAATTCAACACCTCTCTCATTGTCTACAACATACTCATACGTCAGCTTCCCTGTGTTTAAGCGTTTCTCGCTATAATGGACAATATCAGCATTGTCTTCACGCCAGTCAATCCAAAAAACATGTTCCGCTAATTTTTCATCATCAGTATTCGTTAAATAGTCTTGAATAAATGTACTATCTCGCATTCCATCACCCTCCTCCGTTAAAAGCACTGTAAAACAACCCATGCTTTATCAAATTGTTTATTTTTACAATCTTCCTCACGAATCCAGAAGTACAATCTGCCACTATCGCCCCACATAAACCCTAGATCATCTTCGGAATCAATTTGGAGTAATAATCGCCAATCAGTTGCTCCTGCCTCTAATTCCTTTCGTAATGGATCGCTATAACCTGTTGAGTCGCCACAATATAAGCCATTTGTTACCAGTTGACATTCCAAATACATGTCACCCTGAATCGCATCTGGATAACCGTCTATGCGATGAGTAGCCCTAGAATCATCTATCTCCATCCACTCGTATTCAAAATCACTA
Organism: Lysinibacillus sp. G4S2; assembly: GCF_030348505.1. Taxonomy (NCBI): domain Bacteria; kingdom Bacillati; phylum Bacillota; class Bacilli; order Caryophanales; family Bacillaceae; genus Lysinibacillus; species Lysinibacillus sp. G4S2. Next base: position 3,182,714 of record NZ_JAUCFJ010000002.1, read on the forward strand.
TAGCTATCAGCCTCCTCTTCGCTTAAAATTTCTTGTAAATACATCGAGTATGGCGAGTCCCATGATGGAAGTGTCCATTCATTTTCAAATTGTAGCGCCGCGCTGTCGATGTTACCATGCTCGTGTAATGATGCGGGAATTTCCATTCTATTCAGGCTACTAGTCTCTTGAGAGAAATAGAAAACTTTAAAGCCATCATGATCTTTCGGGTCGTATCCCCAAGGTTGCTCGACAGCATCATAGAAAAAGGATAGCACACCTTCCGAAGGTAATAAGCTGTTTGTATCATTAGGCTTGATTTCTATTAGATTTAGTTGGCAAAGAAAATACAACGGTCTATTGTCGTTTGTATGTGGCCATGAGAAATCAGATGGTACATCCGGACAGCCACCCATTTTTGAGCTGCCAATCTGAATTTTTTCTTCAGGTAATTGGTTTACCATCATTCGAATGGATTCCTTTGCGAAAGGTAATAATTCCTCCGCTTTATGCGCTAAGCCAAATTCCTTTAATCCCTTTTTTAGTTTTTCTACGTTACTCATTTCGTTTCCCCTCCTAAAATCTCGTATTTTTTTCATATATATTCATTTTACCAAAACAAAAATAAAAACCCTATAATTTAACAATACACAAAAGAAAAACCCAGAATACGTTCTGGGCTTGATGACACTTACTTTTCTAGCATGATTAAAACTGTCGGGCTCTTGCTTCACTTCTCAAGAGACGGTTATGGAGTGTGATCTCCGTTTCACCGTTAACTTGAGATTTTGAGTGCTTAATCCTTGACCAGTTGCGGTGGATTTTTTGAGATTTTGGGTCTAAATGTTCAAACCTACTCATTCGCGCCATCCTCCTCATCAATATAGATTTCATAAGTGAAACCTTTTTTAGTATGACCTAGCAAGTAAAAATTATTCTCTTCCCCACACTTCTTGTAACGTGCTCCTAAATAATGCATCTAATTTTTGTGTAGGATCATCCACTTTGACATTTAAATTTTTACAGTAAGTCTCAATATGCTTTAATTCTTTATCTAAATACTCATTAATACTTTCAATACGCGGCTCCATATTTAGCTCTTCTCCAGCTATTTTTCTCTTTAAAAGTTGCTCAATGTCCGTTTTTAAAGGGCCGTCAGAGATTATTTCATTTAATAATTCTTGAAAATCAATTGGTGGTACCGTTTGTTTTTTTTCAATCCACTTACATGCCAATACCGGTCTTAGTACATAGAAATATTTTTTTATTTTAACTTCTGAACTTTGCAAATATTCCCGATAGTTGTTTTTAGCCATATTTAAATAATGGTATAAGCTTGCGTTTGGATAAAATACTTCTTTTTCCAATAATCGTACATTGTCAATAAATGAATATTGCTGCTCATAAACAATATTGCTTCGTAACCATTCTAAAAGCGGTGGATTACTTTTGCGAAAAAGCCTTAATGCTTTTGTTATTTCCCACCCACTAATATCTAATAAATCATTGATAGGCACTTCAATGACATCTCTCTTAGCACCTATTCCTTGTGGATCGATAGCAAGGTACCACTGTGGTTGATGAATATATATGAAACGAACATCATAATCACTGTCTTTAGAAGGAAATCCCCAAGCTCTACTACCTGATTCTACTGCATATAAAATTTTTATTTGATACTCTTTTTCAATTTCTTTTAATTTATTTAGTATAATTTCTTTCATTTAATACACCACTTTCCAAATTCCACTATTTAGATGAGATTTTTAAAACAGTTCGTATCAACATTTTAAAACCTTCAAAGCACCTACAACTATAATAAACCACCCGTATATCACCTGCAAATAGACAATAATTGGTATTCTTTTATTCATTAAAAATACCACAACCGAGTGATTGTGGCAGTGAGAATTTTAATAATTCATCGCGTTTATTGCAATAAAATTTGAAGAATTGTAATACATACAGCCGCAACTATGGGCACTATTTTTAAAGAGGTGTAGCCGATTGAAGATGTACATATTGGCTCTAACGGATCCTTCGTTGGTGAAGCTAAATATTGAAGAAAACGTTGCCAGCGACTTTTCTTGTATGTCATTAGCTGCTTAGGAATCTCCACTTTATCGCGATCTAAGCTGTCTTTTAACCATGGTTCCTTTTGAAATTCATCCTTAAGCATCGAAATCCTCCTTTAGCTCTTCCTTTAAAGTCCTTATCGCATTATGTAGCCTTGATTTAACTGTGCCAAGTGGAATGGACAAAATTTGTGCAATTTCCTCCTGTGGCAAATCATGATAGTAAACGAGCAAAATAACAGCTCGTTGCTTTTCGGGTAATTGAAGTATCGCTTCTTGTATCGTTAATTTCTCGTCAGCAGACATTCGATGACTGGTCGTCGGTACTAAAAACGGAAAGAGCGTGCGCCATTTTTTGCGCCGATTTAATTTATTAATCATTAAGCGATAAGCAATTTGAAATAAAAATGCTTTCACCGTTCCCTTTTGCTGATCAAAATCTTCTTTTATATATTGTAAACGCTCAAAGGTATCTTGCACAATATCAATGCTTAGCTGATCTTCCCGAGTATAACGAAACAAAAAGCAGTACAATGGCTCATACAAACGACTATAGAGCTGTTCAAAGCCCTCGACTTCGCCGTTTTTATAGGCCTCCATCCACTCCTCATTGCTCATCATCTAGCTCATCCCCCCAATGAGCCTTAATGGACTTTAATGTTATGGACACACGTGAAACTAAGTATCCAACTATTACAATGACCCATGCTGACGATTGATTTGCAAAAAACTGCATATATGGATTTTCGATTGTTTGAGAGGAAGTCAAAAGTATGAAAACTGCCTGCACACAAAGTATTGTATAAATGGCTAAAACGAGCGTTAACGTATCAAATACATTCCAACGTAAATAAATTGTTGTTTTTTTATAATTAATTTTTCCATTTTCGCGTACAACATATTTTTTATCCATCGGGATTGTAATTCCCAAAATAATAATACTCCAAATACCAACTACAATAAAAGATACGATAAATCCAATTCCCATAAAATCACCTACTTACTGGTATATATTTTTTTAGCGATGGCTGCTAACACCAAGCTAAGAATTGTTAAAATCATAAAATACTGATATTGTGGAAGCCAAGTTTCGCCTATTAAATTTAAAGACACTTGCAAGCTATCAAATAAATATAGCATCGGGTTCCAGATTAAGAAAATAAAATAATCCTGGGGGTTTTTTTTCGCTAATGTTAAAAACATCGTTGACATTTGTATTGAAAACATAAATATCAACATAATCGGTTGCAACATACTTGTGGCCACTCTTTCATTTTTAAATAGACCAGCCAATATAAAACTCAATGGATATAATGCCAATAACACAAAGTTACTCATTAAAATAATTAGCAAAAATGAAGATAATGAAATATCAATAATAAAAGAGTAGCCAACGAGTAGTAACACTAAGAATAGATTTAATAAAGTAAAAACACCGATTCCCATTCCTATAAAGTAAGTGTGTGGCTTAATGCCTGTACGCTGCACCCATTGGAGGGTTTTATTGGCTTTCATATCTGTTAAATAGATTGTAGCATTGGAAAAACAAAAGAAGAAGATTAACATTATTATAGAAATCGGTAAAAACTGACCTTTAATCAAAAAATTAAATGATTCATCAGTCATCGCGCTTTTAGCAAAAAATGATATACCCAAAAAGATATAAGCTGGTAACAAATTTCCAAAAGCCATCCCTAGACTACGAATATTTTCTAACATATACATGCGTGCAATTTGCTTTATCATCCTGCTCTTCCTCCTAAAATTTGGCCTGTCACTTCATAGTAGAGACCTTCGATTCCTGGCAACTTCGCCTCTGCGTATTTTCTATAAAGTTCATCCTGTGTGCTATTTTCAATGAGTTTTCCGTCTTTTAAAATCACTACATAATCAAATAACGATTCTAATCCTGCTACCTCATGGCTAATAATAATAATCATTTTGTTACGTTGACGAATTTCATGCTGTAAGTAAAACATCAATTGCTTTTTCTTCGTTAAATCTAAATCAGCAAACGGCTCATCTAAAATGATAATTGGTTTATTTAATAAAAAAGAAAGGAAAATCGATACTGCTTTTCGCTGACCGCCTGACGCATTTTTCAACAAGATGTGGTCATAAGTTGGTAACCCTAATATTTCATAAAGCTCTCCCAAATCAACCTGATTGTTGGTCAATGTAGAAAAAAGTGCCATCACTTCACGAATTTTAAGATGTTGATAACTCGAAAAAAATTGGTATTGCAACGCTACTTGCTCATGCACATGTAGCGACGAATCATTGAATAAAATGGAACCTCCATCAGGTTTTTCATCTCCAGCTATGCATTTTGATAACGTAGATTTCCCTGCTCCATTCTGACCCAACAATAAATAGCAATAACCCATTTTAAATGTGGCAGACACACCATCCAAAACGTTCACACCATTATAATTTTTCACAAGATCCTTCACAATAAGCTCCAAAACAAACCCTCCCTGTTTTATATGTTCACTGACTATACAAACGGGGATTGTAAAAGGTTCATTTTATTTTAAAAAAAATGAAATTAAATTATATGTTTCTATAAAATGATTTTTTATGTAAAATAAATAATAATTGGTAATTTAGGAAATGCAGAAATTTATCATCATAACGTGAAGTCATTTTCTGGGTATACATGGCAAACGTTTTAACAAATGTTCGATTAGAATTCACCCATTAATATCCTATTGACTATGGTATTTCGCAACGAACAAAACTAAAATTGGACCTATAATATTTTTATAGCACGAATAATAGAAAACTATTTTAAAGGGAGTTACATAAGTGAGCGATTTTAAAGAACTTAAGTATTTTTTGGGGCCACATTTTGGTCCAGGGATTGGCTGGGAGCTAATCGAGCACGCTGTTATTGATCATAGAAAACTAAGTAGAGAAGAACGTTCCAAATTTAAAGAAGAACTTCTTCATATAAAACAACTGTTAGAACAAAATCAGTACGATAAAATACAACAGATTATTGACAAGAATGATTTAGAAAATACAAAGCTTTATGATATAAAAAAAATACAAAGATTTATTGATGAAATCTTACCTATTATTGAGAAATATGAATATAAGGAAGATATCCCCTATGTACCTTTTAAAGCGTTAAACTATTTATTTGATACCGTTATTATCCCAACTAAAACATTGTTATCTTTTGACTTTATTGTTATAGATATAAAAAGAGAAGGCGATACATTTATTCATCATATTTTGCAGGATTTACAATATGTAAAAAAAGTCTTTATGGAGAAAGATGAAATTAAAATTCAAAAGTTACTCCAACTTGCAAGAGAAAGAGAAGTTTATATTTTAGACTCCCAATATCGAGATGAATTTATCCAAGTCGTAACGAACGAATTAAGTTAATGAACAAGAAAGTCCTTTGATTAGCTTGCCTTACATCATAAAAGACCTCTCATCAGAAAGGTCTTTTCTTGTTTAGGATTTAATTATTTTCCAAAATTCTGTTCCATAGCTTTTGTTACAAAATTCAACAGGTATTTGCGTTTTCGCAAAGTTGTCGCCTACGCCTATTTTATTAACTTGATTTTGTAACGGCGAGCCAAATGAAAACTCCAGTTGCAAATCAGTAAGGTTAAATAAAATTGAATGCACTGTTCCAAAGCCTTCTTTGTAATTATGAACGGCTAACCCTTTAGGAAACTCTGTTAAAAGTAGTTCTTGGATTTCATCTATAGATCTTTTTCCGTTTTCCTTACATTTTTTCTCTAAAATATCGTATCTTAGCTGAGAATGCTCGAGCTTGCCTGGCTCCTTCTCCTGTATTGTCGGAAACAGTCCATGGTTAGTTGCAATAAGATAATCTAATTCTGCACGCTTTATTTCTCTTACACCGTCGTATGTTCCAATCAAAGCTGCGTCGCCACTTGCATCAGCTATTAGTAAATTCATATTCGTTCCGATCGGCATATTGTTAACCGTATAAATAGCTTCTTCAACATTTTTACAATTTTCTAATAGAGTTCTGACGATAACCATAAACTGTAAGCCAGGTACTACTGGTGGTCTCATGCCAGGATAATTACCAATGGGCATACCACACGATGCAAATGCAACGCATAGCCCCTTGTCATTTAAACCTTCGCTCCGACCGAATGTGGAAACAGAAAATCCTGTATGAGTATATTTCCCTTCTACATTTGTTGTACATAAGCGCATATCTGAAATATTAGGTGATAGATCATAATTTCTTAAAACATATGTTTTACCATCAGCCATTTTCCCTGGTAAAATAGCCCCTAAACTACACCCTCCAGGAATTAACCACGCATTTTGATAAAAATTTAGTTGTTCAGGCGCATAACCAAAGCCTTCTGCAAATCCTTCCAATTCTTTATTTAAACCTGGGCAATACTGCTCTATTTGTGCTTTCATTTCAAAATAAGTGTTGTTCGAAATTAGTTTTTCCGTAAAGAATAACGATTTTGCAAAAGGGTTATTTTGAAACTCTCCCGCTTGTTGTTGTCCTATCTCGTATGAACTACCTTGAAGAAATGCAAACTGTCCTGTATTTGTTTTCATCGATATACCCCATTCTATATTTAAGTAGCAAGACATTTCTTATCTTGCTAAATACAGAATAAAGTCTCCATCTACTGGAGAGTTTAGCTAGTTTCTTATTTTCACAAATATTTTTGTCAAAAAATCATTTGGATGTAGCCCAATATTTGGTTTAATATTAATTGGATTTACTACTTCAGTTGGGATTAAGCCCTTTATATACTGCTCCATAAATGTCCCTTCTGCCTGAAGAGCTTGCTCAGTCAGCCATTCCTGCAAGCGACTATAACCATAATGTAGCTCTGAATACGGTCCCTTTACATTGATACAAGCATAGATGCCTTCTGGTATTACTTTAATATGCTCTGCAAGTTGAGTTGCTTTTAACGGCAACAGTAGTTCAACATCCGCTATATTTTGCTTCCTGTGCTGTTGATGAAAAATTGCAGTTAGCTCCCCTTCTATCTCTAATTGATACGCATATATTCGTTCAAATAATTTTTGAACTAGCCTATCCATGTCCATTACATTAATCTTTTCACGGATGGCAAGCACCTGAATTTTTGGTCGTTCTTCTATGTAACAACTTGATAATATTGGCTTTGGATTAAACATTTCAGTGTTCCTAATAGAATTTTTTACATGGACAATATTTTGAATTTGTTCAGCAATTATTTCTTGTTGATGCTCTAATTCCAGAACTTTTTTATGTAATCTTAGCTCTAAATCTTGCCAATCATTTTTTCCTTTCATAATCTGTTCAATCTCTTTTAATGAAAAATGACAATTTTTTAGTACCTGAATCGTATTCAGTTCTTTCATTTTATCGTAATCAAAATAACGATAGCCGGTCACTTCATCTATAAAAGATGGTTCGAGTAATCCTATATCACTATAGTAACGAATAGTTTTTACAGGAACATTACACAGGTTCGAAAATTTCCCAATGCTATACATAAAAACACCTTCTTTTTAAATAGTTACATGTGCTATGTCATTCATTTTAAATGAATTAAAATAAACCTCTCCTTGCTTAGTTATTGTACGATAAAGTAGTGGTAAATGTTTCACTATAATGAACTTATTAACATGGTATGCGTTTTAACAAATATCATCGACAACTTGCTCAAAAAACAAAAGAGTATGCTCATCATTTTTTGATTTGAGCATACTTCTTTTGGTTATATACTAATTTGTTTCGTACGGGTATTTGCCCTGCTTCCGCGGGTAAACTTATCCATAATATGATAGATTAGTTGAAGACTATCAGAATGGATGGCGCAGAGGGTGGAAAAATGGAAATTTATATCAAATTTTTCCAATGCGAAAACTTGGTTTTCAACAAGTAAAATTGCAAAGAAGCTTAGAATTGCAAGAGGAATTACATATTCCAATTTGATAAGATTGTATAAACCATAAATCCACCTACTATTAAGTTCCCAATAATTATAAATGGTAAGTTTCCTTGTAATTTAGTATTTTTCTTTTTCCCTACTCCACCTAACGCAGTAATCCCTATAAATAAAGACAATGCAGGATATATAAAGATAAAATACTTACTGCCGTTTAAATTGGGACCGGCTATGTTGAAGGTAATAGGAATCTCATCCGATATATTTTGTACACCAATAATTGAAAACGCCAAAAACAAGGCACAAAATATCCAAGGAATTATACGTACTGACTTTTTAGATGTATTCATGATAATCTCCATTCTCTCCCGTGTCCGCTTCACGATACAAACAGTAATGAAAGCGAGTGAGCGGAACACTCTATTTTTCGATTTTTCAATTAATTTAAGTCTTTATTTAGCTTACTTTTTTCAATAATATTTAATAATTTCATCTTCACACTACTCTTCCCAAATTAAATAGGCTCACCATTTATTGTTTTTGCATATAACATGCTAGTTACGATGCCCAAGCATAAAATAATAATAACATCATATATACCTACTATCGAACCTGACCATAGTACTCTTGGAACTGCTGCAATGAATACCAGAATCACTGCACCGAAAAACCCCAATACACTTGATATACTCCGCTTTACTACTTGGAGTTCTGATTGCCAACTATAATTGACAAATCTTAAATTAATAGCGACTCCGTATATTGCTGAAAATACTGCAAATGCACATGGAAGAAGTACTAATGTCATGGAATGAAATAATGTTGCTTCAAACACTCTTCCGATTATTATTCCGTTTATTATCGTAAGAGGTATTGTAAGCGTAAGATTAACAAGTATCTTACTCTTTACAACCAATTCTTTCGACAATGGAAAAGTTTTGATTATCCAAATATTTTTACCTTCAAGTGAAAAAGACACGCTACTTGTATTTGATAGGCATACCATCAATGACATTATATACGGTGTTACACCATACAGAGTCTCTACTGTATTAATAGTATTTATCGGCATATTTTCCATCACTTTTGTGATTGAAATCATTAAAGAAATCGTAAAAATAACCACCATGATCATTCCGAATGTTGTGTTTATTAAGTACGTTGTGGACGAAAATAGTCGTTTGATTTCTTTCACATATAATGCTTTTAATTTACTTGATCTTTTTAATGTGTTTATTTCATATTTTTTGTTACTACTCATTGATCGAATTTTAGTATTTAGTCCTTTGTATACATACGAGAGACCTATAATGAAAATCACTGTTAACACTATTGAAACTGCTATATATATAAGAAAATCTCCCACTTTTCCTGTTACCAGTATTTTATTAAACAAATAAAACATTGGATACACTTTGTTAGCCTGATTCAATATATTTGTTAAGATCAATTTCATATCGCTTGGGTCTAATTTATAACTACTCAATGTTGGTGCTAATACTAAAAATAAAATAATACACATATAGCTAAATGAAGAAACCGCACGAGAATATTTTGCTCTCGATGAAACTTCTAAAACTACTATACTAACAATTGATGCTATAATTGATGGCACTAATGCAACTGTAAGTATTCCAATCAGTATCTTTATCCAAAAAACGCCGCTTACTGTTCCTGTAAAGAAATATACTGCTCCCATTAGAAGCATGATTATTAAAGATACTACCGTATTCAAGAAATATATATATAAGAATCTACTTACTACTATTATCGATGTTTTAATAGGAAGTGACATTAATGTGTCATAATCCCTTTTTCCAAAAAACTCATCACTAGCACTAAAAAATGCTATAAACAATGATATTAGAGTACTCACTAAAAATGAATATGCAAGTATGTGTTCTCTCATATTATATTCATTCAGCAAATATCCAAGACTTGTAATATACGCTAGCCCGAAAGCAGACGCAATAAATATACCAACAATAGCCATTTTATCACCAAAGTTGGCTTTACCTTTTAGGGTATTAAGTCTCACTAGTGAAATAATCCTAATTTTCAGAAGAATCGATAAGTGTTTCATCTTTTAACTCCTTCATAAAGAACTCTTCCAATGTTTGATTTTGTATTATTTCATCCATCGTACCACTATAAACTAGCTTTCCACGATTAATCATAGCCACCTTATTACAAAGCTTTTCTGCAACATCTAAGACATGTGTTGAAAAAAATATTGCATTCCCTTTAGCAGTCATTTTCTTCATTATCTCTTTTAAAACAACTACTGCTTTTGGATCAAGACCTACAAATGGCTCGTCCAGAATCAAAAGCTTTGGTTCATGAATAATAGCTCCAGTTATTGCTAACTTTTGCTTCATTCCGTGAGAATAAGAGGATATTAGATTCCCTAGACTTTCTGTTATTCCAAACATTCCAGAATATTCTTTTATTCTCTTTACTCGAACATCTTCCGGAACTCCGAAAATATCTGCTACAAAATTTAAATACTGGATTCCTGTTAAATGTTCATATAATTCGGGACTATCAGGAATATAAGTAAATTTCGATTTGCATTCAAGAGGCTCTTTCTTAATAGAATGCCCATCAATGTATATGTCGCCTTCCTCAAAATCTAGGATTCCTACTACTGATTTGATCGTTGTACTTTTCCCTGCTCCATTATGACCTATAAATCCAAAAACATCGCCATTTTCAACACATAAACTAATGTTATCGACAGCTTTTTTTTCACCTTTATACACTTTTGAAAAATTTTTAATATCTAGGATTCCCATTCTTTCATCTCCTTATCTTATTATTACCGATCGATTACCTACACCCTCGCTAATGACCTTCGTAAAAGCTCTCATGGAAATCATCACAAGTGAATGAAAAGAAAGTGGATATCATCAAATGTTTGAAGTTTAAATCCACTTTCTGTATACATCCCTTATCCCTTCATATCTTTTATTGGTGCCTCTTTATCTTGTATACCGGTAATCGGGCATAGTATTATAGCCCGCTAATAAAAATGCATCTTTTCCTTGAGATAGAACTATCGTAAAGATTAGAAATGGACTCATAATGATAAAACAATGGCATTCACCATAGCTAGTCTCTATTTTCATTCATAATAAATTGCTGGATGGCTGGTAGCAGTTCTTTATGGAGTGGTAATGATGGGTCTGAGTACGTCGCAAAATTTTTCGCACGATCTGCTGGAGCATTTTTTAACACATGATTCATTCCGTCCATATATACAAGCTCGGCATCTGGTTTACCTTTCTTTAACGCTTCCGCATCAGTTGCTGTTACTTGTAGGTCATTCGTTCCTTGTACAAGTAGAACACGACTATTCACTTTTGCAAGCTCACTTGCTGGATTATACTTTAACCATGAAATCATATATGGTTGAACAGATGGACGGAATAATCCTTGTAAATCTTGAGAAACGTTCTTTACTAGCTCGCCTTTTTTCAAGGATGCAAGAGCATCTGTTGATTCCTTTAGAAGCTCTGGTGATAACTGACCTTTTAATTGCTCTAGCAGAACTTCATCTATTGATCTTCCAGTGCCTGCTATGGAAACAAAGGACTCCACATTTGTTTTTTGTGCTGCTAATAAACCGATTAGTGAGCCTTCGCTATGTCCAATAATATGAACGCTTGAATAAGCTTTATCAGCTAAAAGGGTATTAATCACTTGAACTGCGTCATCTACATACTGGTCAATTGTCATATCCTCTTCCTTTGTTGAAAGTGATTTATTGTCCCCAATTCCACGCTTATCGTATCGAACAGATGCTATACCTTCATTCGCTAAGCCTTCTGCTAGCATTTTCAAGCTATTATTTTTCCCAGCTAAAGCCGAATTACCGTCCTTATCAGTTGGGCCAGAGCCAGCTAATATAAGTACAACAGGAGATGGCTTTTTGTCAGCCTTTTGAAGTGCCACTGTTAAATCACCATTTTGTACGGGAATCTTTAAAGTTTCATACGTAACTGGTTGCTCTTTATATGGTTTTAAGACAAGTGGGAATTTTCCACCATTTTGTTGAAACGTTGCTTCAATTTGTCCGTCTTTTAATGTTCCATTGATAGCAACAGCCGAGCCATTTAAATTGATAGAAACGGTTACTTGATCGCCGTTATATTTAATGTTATTAAATGGATAATTGGATAAGCCTTGTGCTGGTACTGATAATGTTCCACTATCCTTTTGCAAATCCACAATAATTGGAAGTGCTCCGTTTGGGATCTCGATATTACCTTCCCATTTTCCTACTAGCTGTTCATTCATTTTATTGTCCCCCTTAGTCTCTTTTCCTTTTGCATTTTCTTCCTTCTGAGTGCATGCTGCTAATAAAAAGAGTGCGCAACATAAAATTAATAGTTTTTTCATACAATCTCCCTCTCTATTTAAAGATGGTCAATAATATTGGTAAAAATATGACGAATAAAATGACATAGCTCCATTTGTTTGCCAGATTCATGGTCCAACCAACACCGAATTTTTTTTGCACTAATAAGGAAGGGTCATTTTTATTAATGTATAAAACACCCCATTTCCAGTATCGATCATCAGCAGCTGCTGTTTCGTTTGTATGTAAATCGTCAAAGCGTTCATTACTTTTACTTAACTTCCAAATTAAGAGGGTAAGCCCGCCTAAAGAGACTACAATAAAACCGATAAAAAGCGGGAAAAAGTAAGGAATTGTTTGATCTTTTAATATCACTGTCGTGTAATGTAAAACTACAAAAAGAATGGTTAAACTATAATTAATTGCAGCGAAGTACCAGCTACCATATTTACGCTGTGTAAGCTCCCTATTGGCCGAAGCTTCTTTCGCCTGCGCGCTCAATTGTATTTTGGCACTTTTCATACCAAAACTCATGATAAATAAGCTAATTTGTGTCCCTAGTAAAATAAGTGGCATTATTATTACTGAGATCCATGTTTTTTCAGTCCAACCGTCAACCTCACCTGCTGCATTCCAATGGGTAGCAAAAACATCTGGGATGGCACTGTAATTCATATAAGTAAAGGTTATCAATGCTAATGTGACAATGATTGGTAATAAGAAAAATGTAGGTGAGAGTACTTCATCTTTATCACGTATAGATAGATCCGTCACATAAACAGTTTTAACATGCGCTTCCCAGTTTTCTTGTTTTTTTAGTTTTTTTATTTTTATATGATAAGACATATAAAGCCCAGCTGATACGAGAAGCATAACAAATAGCAAGATAAAAGATAATAAAACAAATTTCTCTTCTTGAATGGACAGAAATAATAGTGAAATTTGACCTAACAGAAAGGTAGCTGCTATACTCCCTACCAACATGCTGTAATGCTTTTTAAATGTTCGTAATTGCTGATGTTGCACATAGGGCTCTGGAATTGAAACACCAAACACTATTGATTTTCTAGTCAAATGTGGTGTTATTGTTTCCAATACTCCTACGAAGATAAAAATGCCTAATACAAAAAGCATAATTCCCCTACTTCCATTGTTTTAAAATTCGATGAAACAAACTCGTCATCTGATCTTTTTCAAGACCACGTGCAAATGCTTCAGCCATAATTGGCTTTAATGCATTTTCTACTTTTTCCACTTCTGTCTCTTCCAGTTCTCGTTTTTGCCCACCGATAATAATTGCTTTCGCTTTCGGCTTTAATTCGATTAACCCTTTTTCTTCAAGTTCATGATAACTTTTACTGACTGTACTGACATTAATCCCTAAATCTGCAGCCATAGAACGAACTGACGGTAATGTATCACCATTTTTCAACTCTCCCTTAGCAATTAACTCCACCAATTGATTCGTTAATTGTTTATAAAGCTGTAGTTCACTGCTTGGATCTAAATGAATATTCATTTTACCCCTCCAATCTGTATCGCTTATAAACAAACAGAAATCTGTCATACTTAGAATAATACAGATTTATATTTATTGTCAATTTTTTTACAATCTACTCAACATAAAAAGGACCCAGAATAATTCTGGATCCCACAAACACTTATTACTTCTATTTGATTTTATTTGTAATGGATTTTGCTTCATCTTAAGCTACAGCAAAACAGAATATCCTCTGCCTCACCAATGCTTTAAGTTATTAGAAGCTCACCTAATACAACTGTGGCGGACTTTCCTGAGATTCTTGGTCTTTGGGTATTTGACTACTCATTCTACATCCTCCTAATCATATTAGATTAATAAGTGTTTCCGCATATAATATGAGTCGTTTAACAAGTATTTATTCATGCTTTTATTATTTGTTTTGATTTGCAATATCTTCTTGTTCTTTAAAGACCTGTTGCGCAATGGTTAAAGCATTTTGCACACGCGGAAAACCAATGTATGGCACTAATTGTAATAATGCTTCCACAATTTCTGTCTGTGTTAAGCCTGCATGTAAACCACGTTTAATATGTGTTTTAGTTTGAGGAGCAGCACCTTGAGTTACTACTGCTGTAATAACAACAAGTGCACGGCTTTTTGCATCTAGCCCTGGTCGTGAATAAACATCACCATAGGCAAATTCAATAATCATTTTGCGTAAATCTGGTGCCACATCAGCCAGTGCGTCCGACTCAATCATTCGTGCTGCTTCATCCTCTGTGACATATTGTTTAATTGTTTCTAACCCCTTTGTAAAACGATCATTCATTTGTAAATCCCCCCCATTGTTTTTTTACACAAAAACCCCAATTCCGCGTCTCCAGAATTGGGGATTGTCCTTCACATATGTAAGGTTCTCTATTCCGTCTCACCCTCTGGCTCTGACGAAAAAGGATAAAGGTTTTCATAGTGCCTCACTGGACAGCTTTAATGAATATCTATGCAAAGTCACGAGGACATGCACGCTAAAGTAATTGTTAAGAAAGACAAGCACTCGCTTTTTCGATTTGGATTTTCACTTGATCAAATCCTGTGCCACCTAAAGAGTGACGACGACGAACTGCTGCTTCAGGTGCTAATACGTCGTAAATATCCCCTTCGATAAGCTCACTTTCTTTTTTCATGTCTTCAAGCGGTAAATCTAATAAATAGATGCCCTTTTGAATACATGTGAATACAAGTTTTCCTGTCACTTCATGTGCTTCACGGAAAGGCATACCTTTTGTTGCAAGATAATCTGCAAGCTCCGTAGCATTTGAGAAGTCAGAGTGTACTGCCTGGTGCAAACGCTCTGTATTGACAGTCATCGTGCGAATCATACCTTCAAAGATTTTTAGGGAACCAAGAATAGTATGGACTGTATCGAACATACCTTCTTTATCTTCCTGCATATCTTTGTTGTATGTTAACGGTGTTCCTTTTAAAACCGTTAATAAGCCCATTAAATTACCGTATACACGTCCTGTTTTTCCACGAATTAACTCGGCCATATCAGGGTTTTTCTTTTGTGGCATAATGGAGGAACCTGTTGAGAAGGCATCATCCAATTCGATAAATTTGAATTCATCTGTTGACCACAAAATAATTTCCTCTGCAAAACGAGATAAATGTGCCATTAATAATGATGAATTGCTTAAAAATTCAACGATAAAATCACGGTCACTTACCGCATCCATTGAATTAGCATAAACATCGCTGAAGCCTAGAAGCTCCGCTGATTTTAATCGGTCGATTGGGAAAGTTGTACCCGCCATAGCTCCTGCACCTAAAGGCAGAATATCAATACGCTTCATTGATTCCGTAAAGCGCTGTTTATCACGCTCTAACATCCAGAAATAGGCCATTAAGTGATGAGCAAACGAGATTGGCTGTGCACGTTGTAAATGTGTATAGCCTGGAGCAATTGTTTCCGCATGCTCTTCTGCCTTTTCAAGCAATGTTTTTTGGAATGTTTCAATTAAATCAATTGCTTCCTTCACACGCTTCTTTAAGAAAATATGCATATCCGTTGCCACTTGGTCATTTCGGCTACGACCTGTGTGTAGTTTACCACCAACAGGGCCAATTAAATCAATAAGCATTTTTTCCAAGTTTAAATGAATATCTTCATTGGCAACTGTAAATTCAAGCTCACCTGCAATTGCCTTTTCTTGTAATTGTGCAAGACCACTAAGAATAGCCTCTACGTCAGCTGCTGGTAAAATACCAGTTGCGCCAAGCATCGTAACATGCGCTACGCTACCTTCTAGATCTTCTAGAACAAGCTGTTGGTCAAAGCCAATCGATGCGCCGAACTCGTCCACCCATGCTTCTGCTGATTTTTGGAAACGTCCGCCCCAAAGTTTTGTCATAACAGCTCACCTTTTCCGTCATATTTTTTCAATTATCCAACAAATGTTTTATATTTGCTGAAAGAAGTTAAAAGGTGCAGCACAGCGCAATGCTACACTACACCTTACATGTCAAAATTATTTTTTATTTACTGAAGAATTCACCACTGTTGGCAGACCCCATAATTCGATGAAACCTACTGCTGAAGCATGATTGAATTGGTCTTCTTTTGAATATGTTGCTAATTTTTCATTGTATAGTGAATTTGGAGATTTACGTCCTTCCACAATTGCATGACCTTTATAAAGCTTCACGCGTACAGTTCCATTCACAAACTTTTGTGATTCAGCAAGGAATGCCTCTAGAGCATCACGTAATGGAGAGAACCATAAACCATCATAAATTAATTCAGATAGCTTTTTCTCAATGACTGGCTTGAAATGCGCTAACTCTTTTACAAGCGTTAAGTCTTCAAGCTCTTTATGCGCCGTTAATAGCACTTTTGCTCCTGGGATTTCATATACTTCACGAGATTTAATGCCGACTAAACGATTTTCAACGTGGTCGATACGGCCAACACCGTGTGCACCAGCTACTGCATTTAGTTCTTGGATTAAATCAGCAAGCTTCATTTCTTTTCCGTTTAAAGAAATTGGCTTACCAGCAACGAATTCAATTTCTACATATTCCGCTTCATTTGGAGCATTTTCCACAGAAACTGTTAAACCGTAAGCTTCTTCTGGTGGAGATACCCATGGATCTTCCATTATGCCCGCTTCATTTGCACGGCCCCATAAGTTTTGGTCGATTGAGAATGGAGAATCTAACGTTGCAGGAATCGGTACATTATGTTTCATTGCATATTCGATTTCCTCATCACGGCTCCAGCCCCACTCACGCACAGGTGCTAATACTTCTAAGTCCGGATTTAACGCTTTAATAGAAACTTCGAAACGAACTTGGTCATTCCCTTTCCCTGTACAACCATGAGCTACTGCGTCCGCACCTACTTGGTTTGCAATTTCTACTAATTTTTTAGAGATTAATGGACGAGAAAGTGCCGATACTAGCGGGTATTTTTGTTCATACCAAGTATGGGCCTGTAATGAAATTAATGCATATTCTTCTGCGAATTCATCCTTCGCATCTACCATATATGATTCAATTGCTCCTACTTGAAGAGCTTTGTTTTTTACGAATTCAAGATCCTTACCTTCACCTACGTCAAGACAAACTGCAATAACGTCCCAACCTTGTTCTTTTAACCATGGAATTGCTACCGAAGTATCAAGTCCGCCTGAGTATGCTAATACTACTTTTTTATTCGCCATAAAAAATGCGCCTCCAATTTGCTCTATAGGATATGTATTTTTATACATCCACTTAAAAGTTTATACACGAATAGTATCATGTTATAAAAATAAAAACAAGTGTATTTTTATAAATTTATAGACTTTTATGTTTATTGTAAAAAGTGTGTCATTCCAATACTTTAAGAGCTTGTACAAACTATGAATATTTTTACTCGGAAAAACGATTTTTTACTCGCTACATGAATGTATATAATATAAATTTCAGGAAAGTAAACGGTTCTTCGGCAAAACGAGGTATGGGTTTCCGTTTCGGATGTGCGCTTTCTTTGGGGCGTCAGGGCAACAAATGTTTTCTGTGCGAAAACGTAGCGGTAACTTAGCGGCAGCGGCAGGTTGTTTTTTGCGCGAAAGCGTAGCGGCAGCAGCAGGTTGTTTTTTGCGCGAAAGCGTAGCGGCAGCAGCAGGTTGTTTTTTGCGCGAAAGCGTAGCGGCAGCAGCAGGTTGTTTTTTTGCGCGAAAGCGTAGCGGCAGCAGCAGGTTGTTTTTTTGCGCGAAAGCGTAGCGGCAGCAGCAGGTTGTTTTTTGCGCGAAAGCGTAGCGGCAGCAGCAGGTTGTTTTTGCGCGAAAGCGTAGCGGCAGCAGCAGGTTGTTTTTTTGCGCGAAAGCGTAGCGGCAGCAGCAGGTTGTTTTTTTGCGCGAAAGCGTAGCGGCAGCAGCAGGTTGTTTTTTTGCGCGAAAGCGTAGCGGCAGCAGCAGGTTGTTTTTTTGCGCGAAAGCGTAGCGGCAGCAGCAGGTTGTTTTTTGCGCGAAAGCGTAGCGGCAGCAGCAGGTTGTTTTTGCGCGAAAGCGTAGCGGCAGCAGCAGGTTGTTTTTTGCGCGAAAGCGTAGCGGCAGCAGGTTGTTTTTTTGCGCGAGCGTAGCGGCAGCAGGTTGTTTTTGCGCGAAAGCGTAGCGGCAGCAGCAGGTTGTTTTTGCGCGAAAGCGTAGCGGCAGCAGCAGGTTGTTTTTTTGCGCGAATGGACACCCCTGCACTCTAGCTAGTGGTTCGCCTATCCTAACGCCCACAGTGAACTTTCATCACCTAGTTGACGGACTTGCTCGGCATACAAAAAGAGTTGTCTCAGCGCAAGAGACAACTCTTTTCTTAATATCGAAAAACAAAAGATTAAGGTAATCTTTGTGAACTGTTTTAGTGTCGAGCCCCAAAACAGAATCAAGCTAAAGCTCCTTTCGCTTTTATAGGAATACTTTGAAGATTTATCGAAACAAAATCGCTCTTTTATCGAAACTATTTGAGCTTTTATCGAAACAAAATCTCATTTTATCGAAACTTTTTGGGCTTTTATCGAAAAACAAGCTCTTTCTATCAAAGAAATCAATCACACGTTTTGGTGTAGAGCCATAAAAAAACTGTAGACACACTCCATTCTTACTTAAGTATGTTTACAGTTTAATTAAAATTATTTTATTGAGTTTTTCGTTACTTCTTATTGAAAAATGACTTACCTAAAAATTCAACAGTTGCAGGAGCTATTGCATATAGCTTGCTTGATAACCCCATGATTCTTGGTAAATTTACCTCTCGCACAGGGCGTTCAATCGTTTTTACAGTAGCCTGTGCCACTTCTTCAGCTGTTAATAAAAATCTTCCTAAAGAAGCTCGATAGCTACTGTCATCACTTGCCTTATCTAAAAATGGTGTATCGATTGGACCTGGATGTATTGCTGTGACTTTCACATTATACGGAGCCAGTTCCATGCGAAGCCCATTCGTAAAGCCAACAATCGCATGCTTTGTAGCTGCATAAACACTGGCCTTCGGTGTCGCTACCTTTCCTGCCTGTGAGCCAATGAAGATTAACTGACCTTGCTGGCGTTGCATCATAGGCGCTGCTAGACGCTTTGATAAATACATCGGCACACTAACATTTAGCTCAACCATTTGTGAAATAGCCTCATCTGACAATTCAGGTGCAATGCCAAATTTACCCACCCCGGCTGATAGAATTGCTACATCGAGAATTGGTAGCTGTTCACATACTGCATCTATTGTAGCTACATTTGTTAAATCCGCTTGGATAACGTTTGCTCCTAAGCGTTCTAATGCTTTCAACGCTACTGTATTGCGTCCTGTTGCATATACCGTATGACCTTGTGCTACTAATAATTCAGTAATTTTCAATCCTACACCACTTGTTGCACCTGTAACGAAGATAGTCTTTTTATTCATATCCATGTTTAAACCTACTTCCTTTGAAATAAATAGATACCTTCTTCTGTTTTCGTCGATGTAATATAATTATTTGCTTCTAAGTAATCTATGTGGCCGAGCGTTTTGGACAGCGTCAGACCAAATTGACGCTGAAAAATTGCTGGATATAAGCGTTTCGTTACTTGTACTACAGTTAATGGATCGTCCTCAAATAATTCGCAAACCTTCAGAGATTGCTGATGCTGGTGTTCGAGTCGTTTATCAATTATATGAGGAATATCCTCTAACTCTGCACCATGTCCTGTATACATCGTTTTTACTGGTAATCGACGCAAAATTTCAAGTGATTCATTATATTGTAGTAACGATTTAGTCCGTCCTAAAGAACGATCCAACGGTGGTTCAATTAATGGGTTTGGCGTTATTTTTTCAAGCAATAAATCGCCACCGATTACATGATGAGATTTTTCATCCCAGAAGATAAGGTGGCTTTGTGCGTGACCTAATGTTTCAATAGCCTTTAATCCAGGATGTCCTGGCACTTCATCACCATCATAAAGAATTTGTGTTAGTGGTCGTTCACCTACAAGCTCTATTTCACTACGTACATGTGCACTTGGTTGAATATATTGTTGAGGAACACCGTGTTCAAACAAGCACTCACTATAAAATTCCTCGTGATAGCGTAAAAAATCCTCATCATGGCGAAGCACCTTATCGTTATAGGCATGCCCTAAAATTTCTGCATGCGGAAAGGCATCCACCCAACCTGCATGATCTGGATGATGATGGGTTAATACAACTTGTTCAATATCTCTCATGTCATAGCCCGCTGCCCGTATACCCCATTTTAGTGCATCATAGGCATCCATTGTTTTTGGTCCAACATCAAATATTGTCAATGCATCGCCTTTCACAACAAATGCATTTACATCTCCTACTTGATAGGGTGTTGGTATTTCTATTTTATATATAGACAAAAGCTGTCTCCCCCTTTAGTGCAACTAGTGAATAATGATTCATTCTATTTTACAAGTTTTTCTTCCTTTCGTCACCCTCCTGTTGACAGGTTGACGTATTATCAATATAATTTTGAATAATCAAATTATATTGTGCGTTGATGAAGCCAAGTACGTATTTGGTGAAGGTGTATTAGAGAGTGTTACATTTGCTGAAAGTAACATCACCCGCTCCCATTACCGAACCTACTTCTGAGCAGTTATGAAAACATAACCGTTTCCCTTGCGATAAAAGGGCTGTGAGTTGTGCCAATTGGCAAACAAAGGTGGTACCGCGGAAACATTAGCGTTTTCGTCCTTCTATATAAGGACGAAAACGCTTTTTTATCTTCATTCAGCAATGTTTTCTGTAGCGAAAGCGAAGCGTCAGCTACAAATGTTTTCTGTAGCGAAAGCAACGCGGCAGCTACAATTACGCCAAGGCGAAATTGATTTTGAACTGGAGGTTTTATTCATGAAAAAAATACTATTTATTGGTGCAGGCTCTATGGCAGAGGCATTGATTCAGGGCTGGATTAAGCAAAAGGTATTTACAGCACAAGAAATTTACGTCACCAATCGCTCAGACAAAGAACGTTTACATTTTTTACACGACACATATGGTGTGAATTGCAATTTTAGTCATGATATTTATCAACAGGCTGATTTAATCATTTTAGCAATGAAACCTAAGGATGCCGTAGCAGCGATGCATATGTTAAAGCCCAAAATTACAGAGCAATCAGCCGTTCTTTCTATTTTAGCCGGGATTGCTATTACTACTATTACAGAACATTTAGGTACTCGTCCAGTCGCACGTGTTATGCCTAACACTTCTGCTACTATTGGGATGTCTGCAAGTGGGATTGCATTTAATGACAAAGTAACAGCAGCACAGCGCTCAATTTTCTTACAGCTTTTAGAGGCGGTTGGTTCAGTCATTGAAGTGGATGAGGATCAACTACATGCAGTAACGGCCCTTTCAGGTAGTGGTCCAGCTTATATTTATTATTTAATGGAGGCCTTTGAACGAGTCGGTACAAAGGTGGGGCTCCCAAAGGATACTGTACGACTATTAATGACACAAACACTTGCTGGCACTGCTGAAATGTTAAAGCAATCTGTTGACGAGCCTGATGTCTTGCGCCGAAAAGTAACAAGTCCAGGTGGCACAACGGAAGCTGGAATTAAGGCTCTTGAACAATATCATTTTAGTGAGGCCATTGAAGCATGTATTAAAGAAGCTGAAGCTCGATCACGTTCACTTGCAAATAGTAAGTAATGAGTGCAAAATAAAGTATATTACTGGGAATTAGGGGGCTTTATTTTGACTAAATTATTCGAACCTTATCAATTACAAACTATCTCATTAAAAAATCGTATTGTTATGGCACCGATGTGTATGTACTCGGCACAGGATGATGGCCTTGTTACACCATTTCACCAAGTACATTATGCAACACGAGCGGCTGGTCAAGTTGGTTTAATCATTGTCGAAGCTACTGGTGTCGTACCAGAGGGGCGTATATCTAGTAACGATCTTGGTATTTGGGATGACGCTCACATCGAAGGTTTAAGTCAATTAGTTCAAGGCATGAAGGCATACGGAGCCAAAACAGGTATACAACTTGCACACGCTGGCCGTAAAGCAACTGTAGAGGGAGAAATATTTGCACCCTCAGCCATTGCATTTAGCGATGCTTATAAAACACCAACTGAGATGACATTAGAAGACATTGAATATGTTATAGAAGCATTTAAGCTAGCAGCTGTTCGTGCATCTAAAGCAGGCTTTGATGTACTTGAAATACATGGCGCACATGGCTATTTAATTAGTGAATTTTTATCACCTGCAACGAATAAACGCAATGACCAATACGGTGGCTCACAGGAAAATCGTTATCGCTTATTACGTCAAGTTATCGATGCTATTCGCAGTGTTTGGGAAGGTCCTTTACTTGTGCGTGTTTCCGCTGAAGACTATGCAGAAGATGGTACAACAATGGATGACTTTATCATCTTCAGTCGCTGGATGAAATCACAGGGTGTCGATTTTGTGGATGTTTCTACAGGTGGTGTCGTGCAAGCACATATTAATGTTTTTCCAGGCTACCAAGTGCCTCATGCTGAAGCGATTAAGCACGGTGCTGATATCCCAACTGGTGCAGTCGGCCTTATTACGACAGCCATTCAAGCAGAGGAAATTTTACAAAATAATCGTGCTGACTTAATTTTCTTAGCACGCGTTCTCCTTCGCGAGCCCTATTGGCCACTACATGCTGCTAAGGAATTAGGAAAAGAAGTTCAACCTCCAGTGCAATACGTACGAGGTTGGTAAAAATAACGGTATAGTGACTATTCACTATAATGTAAAAAAACAGCTTGTTGATTTATGTTAACAAGCTGTTTTTATTCAATAAAGAGGATTTTGTGTAATTTCTTCATCAATTGCCTTCACTAACGTCTCTGCATCATCTGCAGTGACGACTTCTCCATTGACGATAGCGAAGATCCCTTGCTCACAAATTTCACAATGCGATGTACAGCCGGATTCTTCAATTTCAATATCAGATCTTTCAATTAATACATCATAGGCATCTGCTGCACCCAGGGATAAGTTTGTAATACAAAACTCCACTCTATTTTTCAATTGCTGTGGCTCTTTCTTTTTCTTAAAAAGAGAAAATACCATCTTTTGATTTCCCCTACTCTCTCAAACAACTATCAATTAAAATGAAATATATTCCATCCTAAACAAATTTTATACGTTTGATTTATTTAGTTCTGTAAAGCTGAATGCATTAGTTAAAAGCTTTAAGATTAAAACCTCTAACGTTTTAGCAAAAAAGCCTTGTCCTAGATGAAGTGAGACAATAAATATGCGAAATAATAAACCTATTTTTCCCCAATCAACACGCCTGTTAAAAAAACATATTTAAAGGTGGTCTTTTGAGTTATTCTTTACATTTGTTTTGCAAGTAAAAGTAAATACTAATAGTGCTAGAATAAGCTCTTAACTGATAAAATTATATAAACCATTCACCTTTTCTTCATGAATAACTTCCAACATATTAAACAATAACTTAACATTGTTACTTTTATTTCCATCAGTTAAAATAGTATAGATATAGTTATGCACTGGACAACAAAACGTTTCATCCTCAGAGACTACACAATAACCTCTATTTTCATTTTTCTCTATATGCCTCCATTTCCAACCGTATTTTTTTTCTACAATAAATCCATATAATGAACCAATTTCAAATGCTATCTCTTCCACTTCTTCGTCTATTAATTTATTATCTCTATAATGAGACAACGCTGATTTAATATTGTCGAGTGACATTAAATAATTATCAATATCTACTATTTCTAATTTTTCCTGACTCAAAACAGATAAACGTTTTATTTCATCCATTTCTTCACTTTTTAATGTGCGCACTTTAAGATCATCCTGACAAACTAACCAATTTTCTGGCATGATTCTTCCCCCTGGGAACTTCTTCAGATTTTTTTGTTTTAACTTTACTTGTAATTTTTCAAGTCTTTATAATTGTTTCCTAGTTTCCATTGAATCTACTTCCGTGCTATATATGTAATAAGGGCGCTGTACAGATTAAACCTCTACCTCCCGTAATTTCAACTAACCGATATACAAATACTTAATCAAATTTTCAACATACTCTTCTTTTTTCAAAATATTATTCAAAGAAGATTTTAACATTACAATAAAATCATCATAGAATTCAAAGGTTTCTTCGTCCATTATCTCTCCTTCAAATTTCTCATGCACTAATACTAATATCACCGAAAGAGAATCTAGAAAATCCGAAAAAGAATCTGCAACTGGAAATAAATCACTCGTTTCATAGCTTGCTAAAACAGGTGAACCTTCTTGGTTTGTAACAACTACAATTGGATCATCATCCTTGTCTGCTAATACAATCCAATTTGGATCCCAATTTGGATTTTCATTTTTCTCGGATCCAATCCATCGAAATCCTTCTTGCCTACGCTCCAAATTATCAGGTGAGTAAAGATAAAGGTCAATATCTCCAAAATCGATACCTATACCGTCTAAATGATATCCATCATCTCTAACATCACAAATTATTTCGCATTTTTTATAAAAATATTCCAATATTCTAATTCCGGAGAAAGCTGTATTTCTTTACTTATTTCTAAAGTTGAAAAATCTGATCTGTAATGAAATTCTCCTGTTTTTATAACAGGTGAACTTCTAGGAAATTTTTTAGTTGTTTGTATAAAACGTTTTAACGCTTGCTCTACGCTCGACATACTAACTCCCTTTCTTTTCATTAATTTCAAAGAACCCCTTGCTTAATTTTGAAAAACATCTATAAAATAAAATTACATCTAAAATAGGAGTAACAATAACATCCGGTTTCTAGGATTCATGCTACTCTTTTGATGTAAGTTTAAATTTCATTCTAGTATAGCCATCAGTATTAATTTCACATTAACATACTACTCACAATGATAAATACAACAGTTTTTCTTATTTTTTCAATTTCTGTTTCTGAATAATCGCTATAATGCTAAGGTTTATACACATCAGCTTCATTTGAAGGGACAAAGATAATGCCCTTTAATTTATGTTTTTCAGCTTCTTTTTTAAATTCTTCTGAACAAAATAATATACTTGAAAGGCTTGTATTATTTATTAGGAAAACATCTGGGAGAGTATTTGATTCTTTCAGCTGTAAATCCCATATTTTTTTTATACGTCCATCTTGCTTATAAAATTCAATATTTGATTTCTCCATATCTATTACATCTTCTAACCTCTCATAAAATCGCACATAATAATATTCCTTTGAAGTTAGGCTTTTTTTATGCCTGTTCACCATATGCAATTTAGTGTATTGAAAATTGGCAACTCCAAATTTTAGTAATAATTTTAGAAATTCTGAAGATAAGAAAAAACCGTCTCTATCCCATCTCAAATCAAAATCATATTTTATATCTTTTGAAACAAACCATAATTCTTCAGGCAGTTCTGTTTTAATATTTCTTGTGGTTCTCCATTCCCCTGCATCAGAGTCTCTCGCTTCAAAAGGATCTTTTTCAAAGAATTCTGTATGCATAAGCCCTTCTAGGTAAGTAGGACAAAATATACCTTCTTTTTTAAAAATCGCATATGTATTTCCCATATTAAAAATGCCATTCCCTTCATTTAAGATAATCTACTATTCAGTGTTTTCATTTTAGTTTTTTCAAAAATAATATTCTTTCATACCTTCTTTCAACTCAGAACTGCTAGCTGTTTTGGTCCCCTTGCCGTACAGATGAAGGAATAATCAATTAAAAAATTTATTCAATTCTCGCATATGTAAAATTACAATGATTGTTAAAGCATGTTGTTATTCATAGATCTTACCGACATAAAATACGGTAGCTAAGAAATTCCAATCAATGTTATTTGGTACGGGTAAACCACTATTTATATAATAACCCTCCATAGCCTCTATCCATGATTCAATTGCTTCAAGATAGTTATTAATAGATTTATTTTCCCATTCATCTACATTAAGTTTAAAATCCTTTGAAAGCATATTTAAAAACTCTAAAAATTCATCCTTTGTAGCCACTTGTTCGATTTTCTCATAAAATTCCATATATTATCACCTTTCCATTTTAGCTTTAGGGCCTGCGTACAATTTGAATTAAAAATAGCTCTTTACGTTACACAACGACAATATTTTTTCGCCATTTTTATCCTTTCACACTAATCTTGTTGGTAGTATTCAGGATCTTCGATAATCTTTAATAAAAATTCCTCAAGAGAGTTTGCAATCTTTTTTTCGTTATCATAGACAGCATTTTGTTCTTCATCAGTTAATCCGATTGAAAAAGGCACTGATTCCCATCCAGTAAAGAAAACTAATTTACTATCTTCATCGTAGTTTGGATAAGCATCAAAAAAACCTTGTCTTAATCGAAAATCCCTAATTGATGCGGGACTCAATACACAATTTTCGTCAAGATCTTCGTCGCCCACAAAAGACCCGTAGCCGATCTCCGTCAAAAATAGCTTTAGATCTTTTGGAAAAACAATACCTAGTTCATCTTCCACTCGTTCAACTTCATTACTTTTTATTTTGGAAAACTGTAGATTAGAGTTATCTTTAATAAATGAAAATTTCATTGAGCAGCCCTCCTTTCATTCTGCAAGTTAGACTTCCTTTCTTGTAACAACTTATTGATTTCATCTTTTTTGTGAGAGTAATGTCTTTTTTCAGGATGAAATGCAACCTCTCTTAGTGATGGAAACTCTAACAAAGGAGATAAATCTCCACTTTTACAATTCCAAAAATTTATTTTATGCAAATTTTTCATAGATTTCACAAATTCAAGAGAATCAACATCTGAAACCTGTAATTCTTTTATAGTACTATTCCCTGCCAAAAATGTTAGATCAGTGATTTTTTTACATTTTTCAATTTGGAGTCTTTCAAGTCCTTTTAGTTTATTTAGAGCGTGTGCATCTTCTAGATTATTTAGATACTGGAGCCAACACCATTTCAAGGAATCTAAATCCTCTATTCCTGTTAAAGATATTAGCTTAGTCGAGGTGTCAAGACGCAAAAATTCTAATGATTTTAGTGAACAAAACTCTTTACAATCTGGTTTAATATATTTAATTGCGTATAACCTTTTTAAATTTATTAGTTTGTCTAAATTTAGATAGTAATCTTTTTCAACAACAACCTTCTCTAATTTTTTAAAATAGTTCAAATCAAGCTTTATTGGCTGACCTAGTGTGACTTCTGTAAGATTACATAATGTAGATAATGCTTCAATATTTTGATACTTGGATAATTTAAAATTATCGCTAATCAGCAATTTATTGATAAATGTTTTGTTGTTGAAAGATGAAAAATCTAAGTGACATTTCAAATCTGTTGCCAGATTCAAATTACGGATTCGAATTGAATGGTGATTTTCTTTCTCAGCAATCTGTATTCCTTCCTCAAGGGAAAGTGGGTCTATCTCAAAATAGCCAATACTATCATTAAATGCATAGTTCATCATTATTCACACCCCTAATTATCTGGCTCACCTCTATAGAATTCTAAATATATCTCTGGTTTCAAAAAATGAAAATTACGCATGCTTCGCCCTATAAAACAATCTGAAAAAAACACCTTTAATCCAATTCTGCACGAGAAAATAAATCCGTAATTGTCGATTCATCTTCACATGTATTTTTAAATGAAATAGCAAACTTCTCTAATGCTTTTTTATCAAAGGAATAAGCACAAAACATGCTGGCTTCGGAATCAAACTTGACAATACCTTTTAGTTCGGGCATTTTTTCTTCAAGAAAGACAATCGCCAAGGATTCCCAATCATACCCTCCTCCTTCAAATCCCTCATCAGATCGTGTATCAAAAATCTCTTGCTTATATCCCCCAACATTTAAACATAACGACGCAGAACCCCTATCATGATCCACCCAAAAAAACGGAGCTATTTTCTCTTTATCATTAATTAAATTCATCTTAAACCTCCACCAAAAATTAAATTTTTAGACCGTTTGCTTTTGAAATAAGTAATAGCATTAATAACGTAAATTATTGCCGTATTTTTCTAATTCAGTAAAGAGTTCTTCAGCATTTGCTTTAATGCCCTCCCTATATTTAGATGGTATTTTTTTTTCGCATCTATTAAACCAATCGTTAAAGGTTTCTCTCCATTCTTTCGTCTGATATTGTTTAATCAAAACATTTGCATTCCCAGGAAATCTTTTTGCGAGCATTACTAAAATATCAATATGCGCTAACATTGCTTGATATGGTTTATCGCTATTCTTTAACCATTCATAGTTTTTATTTATTTCTTCAATTGGGATTAATGTATCGTGCATTTTCAAATTCCGCAGCTTCATTTTCTTCAGGCTTCGTTCCAAAAATTCTCAATTTTATCATCCCCCTATGAATTAAAATTTTTTAGGTTGACCTATTCTCTAAACCTTTTTAATGGATTAAAATCTATTTTTCTTTAATCCATCCCCTGTTTTCAATAGAATCCACTTCTATTTATTATCTTGCCTTAATGTGTTTGCAAAATTCCAAAAGTCATTATCAGTAAAAGGGATATGAAACAGAGAAAAGTTCTCGAAATCCTCGGAATAACCAACCCTTCTATCCTTTACTCTTTCTTTTAATGATGTGGAAAATGAATCCCTTGTAGCTCGTCTTGGCGGATATAACCTTTTGCCTGATTCAGATACAAATTGGCGGATGATTTTAAGACCACGGAATAGATTCCTATATATTTTTATATCCTGTGCTTGAATCCTATCTCTTATAACAACTAGGAATATTGCCAATATCCTACTATTGGATTCTTTATCGAATCCTCCGTCACGATTGCATACAAATACACAGCACCAAACCCAAATGGAAAACTAGTTCTTGAATCGAATAACCCATCTGGATAACCGTCCTCATCAATTTGACACAAGAAACTATATTTATCTTTTTCTAATTCTGTGTAATAATATTCTTCTTCTTGGATAAGGAAGGGGTTTCCTCCATATTTAATAAAAAAAGGTGTATCGAAAGCTTGTTCTTCACTCACAATAATACCTTCTGATATATAGTGTTTAACTATTCCAAATTCGGTATAAGTAGAAGCCATACTTTCTTCCGAAATCGGATGTTCGAACACGTACAATGAGCAGTTTGGATAAATATTTTTTGAAACACGATTTTCGTACTCTTTTGGTATAAAGATAGAAATCATGTTATTTTTATCTACCGGACTTACAAAACAAAGATAGAAGTGATATTCAAATTCAATTTCACTAAAAAGTTCGCTTTTATCGTCGAAATATGCTGGAGCATTTCCACCAACCCATCCATTACCAACATTCTGGTTCTTATCTAACTGAAATATAATACTTTCTTTTCGCTCAACTAAAATGTTATTTTTATTCTCCATATTATTTATCCAAATAACTTAATTCGGATTTTTCACTCCTTTATATTTAGTTTAATTCCCCATCTCCACATTTATTCTATTTTGAAATACCACGCTAAAAATACATGGGAAGTGCACCCCTATTTATGAAATCTAGGTAGCTTTCTTCTAGTAAAGTTGAGTTATTTTTATATTTTATTGAAGAAAACGCGGCAATTTCTGTTTCAAGGTCAATATCTTGTGCATAATAACAAGGTTTAACTGGAACTCCACCATTAAATTGTAAATAATGTTCTTTCAGCTGTTCTGGTAAATTAAATCCCAATTTAGTTTCTACATCGTTTAAATCGCTTATTGTTAGTTGAGTAGAACATTCTATAAACATCCTCTTCACTCCTCGGAGCTACTTACATGTCATTTTTTCTTGATTCATTAAGAATTCCCTATTTATAGCCATAAAGTGATTGGGCGCATGGCTAGACAATCTTTTACATCTAGCAAGACATAGTCCGTATTCAGCCTCCCAAACGCTTACGCCTATATTATTACTAATAATACTATAAATTACTTTGTTTGTAATTCCGGTGAAAGGAAGTCTCTGAATCAGAAACAAAAGTTTCAAGGCTTTTTACATTTCGGAAGCCGATGTAAAACAAAAAAAACATATGCAAAAGAAGGATTTAATACCTTCTCGCATATGCTTTGAAAAAAAGAGCTTCCCATAATGCTGGATAAAAAAATTAAGAATATATATAGTGAAAAATCGTCTTCAACTAACAAACCTAACCTTATAAACTTTTTAACAGCTAATATAGTAACCGAACTGTTCTTTGATTTCTACAAACTTCAAGTTTAAAGTTAGTTTCCCAAATTTCAATTTATACGCTAAACGACCGCTCCTCATCGATAGCTGCATTGTTGAAGGATAAACATTTAACGCACTCCATAATTTAGAAGAAACTATAGTTAATAATCGGTTCGATATTTTCTACCTTTTCTTCCCTTCTTTGAAGAATATACATAGGAATTATTTCGTTTCCGAGAGCACCTGACCAAGTACATAGCGAAAGATTAATTTTTTCACCAGCACCTTCCAATTGTATTTTAGGCCATTCTTTTTCTAAACATGCAGGCCATGTAAGCAATTCGTCGCCAGGAATAATCGATAACTCCTTTATCTCTTTTTTAATCTTATAGGTCCCACTGACTATGCATTCATCAAATATAATTGAATTATTCATCGCTTGAATATAATAATGCCAAGGTTTAATCCCCCAAGTAATAATCAGCATACCTTCTTCAAAACATTTATCAACTAAATCGGTTGTAGTAAATAAATCAACAAGATTATTTGGCCCATTACCAACTTCATTGCTTATAAATTCACTAAATAGCTTAAGATCGACCATAAAAAAACCTAGATTCCCCAAGCTTCCGTAAACAGAAGAATTAGCAAGCTTTTTGTTTCTATGAATTTCAATAGAGTTTCTAAATATCAGCACATAAACCGTAATTGTATCAATTTTTTGTTCATAATCTGTAAAATACTGAGGGGCTTCAGATGATAAAAAATCAGGCTGATGAATCCCTTGTCGAAAAACTTGAATCTTCATATCATATTTTCCGTTTAATTCTATACAATCCTTCAGATAAGAATTTTCCCCTTGTAATATCCCATCCCTTAGAGCTTGTTGAATAGTCTCACTTTCGTTATTATTAAGTAACTCGAATTCATTTTCATATGTATAGCGAATAAAATCTCTTTCCAAAAACGATACATTTTCATACATTATTTCTTTTATTTGTTCACCTAATGTAGTGGGGTCCAACAATAATTGGTTTTCATTTCTCACTTCTTCAACAATCAATTTAAACCTACAAATATCATATTCGCTAATAGCATCATTAAAAGGGATTTCTAGTGTTAAACCTTTAGTTTGCAATTGTGCATTTTTTAAATGACTGGAACAATAACCTTGTTCCAACCACAAAGCCGTATTTTTCATTAATTTCACCTCTGACATAGAATTAGATGCCTTTTTGAAAGTTTTCCAAAAGGTAAATAATCAATATTTTAGTTAAATGAAAAAGTAGCATTATAATCCAAATTCTTATGATTTATGCTTCTCTTTTTGGGCTCTACAAGTACACCTTCCAAATAATACCTTAGTAGTATCAAAAAATCAGTAGACCCGTTCAATACCGTTTTTACGAAGAAATAATATCAATATATTCTTTATATTCTAAAGGAATTGGTCTATCAAAAATCAAATCTTTTAAAGGATCTACATTTTTCCCAAACTTATAACAAAGATATAATCGTTCATTAAATTCTGCATAAATCCTGACATTGGTTAATTCATATTTATCTATGGTCTCGCTATCTATTACAGGAATTGAAGGCATAATTATTTTAGTTTTATAACTACCTGTAGACATATATTCTTCTATTAACCTCCCCCCACCTTGACCCAGTATCAATACTTTCCGCTCATTTGTCGTTCCTTCCCATACAGTAACATGTCTACTTCCCATACCTAAAGATTCTATTTTATATTTTGAAAGTTCGAAATTTGTAAGGGGTTTTATGCTTTGTTTATAAATATTACTATTCTTAATAAACTGTCTTGTTACAGTCGTACTAAATAAAATAGGAACTTCGTTTAAATTAACATCCCCCCAATTATTATCGTCACTGTATAAATCAAAAATCAGTAATTGAGCTTTATTAATCATTTGTGCTAAAACATAAATATTGTTCTTCCTATCTTCATCTTTGCACCTTGTTTCTATACTAATGACTTGATTCGCTTTCCAAATATTTTTCGTCATAATTTCTAAATCCTCTTTTCAACTTCTCTATTACATCTACATAACGATTATGTGTGGTTATATCTAGTTTTGAAGAATTAATATATTTAGTCAAAGTGTCAGTAATAATTTCTATTTTATCACTAGGAATTTCATTAATTTTCTTTTCAATTACAAATAAAAAATTGTCCATGGAATATACTTTAGGTGGAATCTTTGCAGTCGAAATAATATAATCCCATTTCCCTTCATATTTATCAAATTGAGGCATGGATATTATTCGTGATGCGACTACGAACTTTATCTCATTACTATTAGACTCGATATGTTTAGACAAAAAATCGTAGATCTCTGGGGTATTAACATTATATCTTTGAGAAATTCTCGTTATCGCCCTTAAAAACCAAACTAAAATTTTTTCATCGGAGTCATATTTGCATGCTATTTCCACTAATTTTTCAACAATGAACGTATCTGAAAAGAAGGAAATTGTCTCAACTCCCATCTCCACACATGTTTCTTTATTAATTTTCTTTATTAGTGGCAGAACTTCGCTTGGTGAAGTCACTTCTAATTCATCCAGTAATTTCAAAAATTCTTTGCCATATTCTAACTTGGACATTTAATCCCCCCATGCCAATGTAATGTTTTCCCCTTTTCCTTGGATCTTATCAATATCCGTCCAATTAATTTTGTTCTCACGCATAAAGCGGCTACAAAAGGTGTAGACAAAAGAGCATGCGTATGTTTATCTTTTGTCATGTTTCACGAGAACTGCCAATATCCAACAACAGAATTGATACTATGTCAAGAAAATGGACAGGGAAAATTGAGATTTTGCTTTAAATCTAAGCGCGCTATCGCTTGCTCGCCTCACAAATAATTTAAGGGGCGTAACCCTTAAATTATTTGTGAGGTTAAAAGGGTTTAATTATATGACCTTAGTTTTTTGTGAAGTTTTGAAATATTGCTTTTCGTATGCAATGGGCGACATATAATTTGTAAAAGAATGGATACGCTTGTAGTTATAAAAACTAACGATGTATTCAATGATACTTTTCTTGGCCTGATCTCTCGTTTTATACTTTTCATGAAAAACTAACTCTCTTTTGATGACGCTATGAAATGACTCGATACATGCATTATCGTAACAGTTTCCTTTTCTACTCATACTTGTAATCATTCTGTTAGTTCGTAACACTTGTTGGTATTCCTTCGACGCATACTGGCTCCCACGATCTGAATGATGAATGAGCCCAGGCGTTGGAGTCTGAGTTCTGATTGCTCGTTTTAAGGCGAGGATCACTAATTCCTTTGTCATTCTCTCATCCATTGCCCAACCGATGATTCGTCTTGAAAACAACTCCATAATCGTTGCTAGATAGAGCCAACCTTCACTGGTCCATATATACGTAATGTCAGCTACCCACGCTTGTCCAGGGCGTTCTACTTTAAATTGTTGGTCTAATAGATTTGGATATACTGGTAGATTATGTTTTGAATTCGTCGTCGCTTTGTATTTTTTCACTGTTTTTGAGCGAATGCCTTCTTCTTTCATAATTCGCGATACTGTTTTTTGCGATACAGAGACTCCTTCTGAATTCAATTGTTTTGTAATTTTCGGACTACCATAATTTCTTCTTGAGTCCAAATACACTCGTTTTATTTGGCTGGTTAACTTTTCTTTCCGTTCTTTTTGATTACTCTTTGGTCGGTTCAGCCACTCGTAGTAACCACTTCTTGAAACACCTAATACTTCGCACATCTTTGCCACACGGAATTCGTGTCGGTGCTGTTGAATAAAGTTGTAAATTACTTCCGGTCTTTCGCAAAGATGCCCATAGCCTTTTTTAAGATGGCATTTTCCTCTTCTAGGTCACGTATTCTTTTTTCTAATTCTTTATTTTCCTTATCCTCAGGCTTTAAATTCCCACTACCAACAAATGCAACTTCGCCATCTTTACTAAATTTCTTTACCCAATTGTGTAATGTCTGTTCTGCAAGATCCAGCTCACGTGCAACCTCAGCAACTCTCTTGCCACTTTCAACTAATTGTACTGCCTCTAATTTAAATTCTTTGTCATAACTTTTTCGTTTTGTCATCTTAGACACTCCTAGTAAATTGTTAAGATTATTATACTTTATAAACTCCCAATTCTCTGTGTCCATTATTTAGACTAACATCAGAATTTGTAACATTCTCTTCCGTAATTTGTGCATATATGTATATGGCACCATATGAAAATGGATAGTTCCCATGAATAAAATCATCTTCTTCTGGATACCCTTGTTCATCAATCTGAAATAAAAACTCAAACGAATCAGCTACTAAATCTTTAGTATAAAAGTTTTTATTTTGGATGTGTTCAGGAGTTCCGCCAAATTTCACTAAAAATATTTGATTATCAATTATGTCGTTATTTATTACTTCACAATCACCAATCGCATATTTCTTCATATTTGGATTAATGAACATATCTGTGCTACTTTCATAAGATACAGGGTGTTCGATTAGTAGAACTGCACAATTAGGATACTTGTTATTTTCTAAGTATTCATCATATTCTCTAGGGAAAAAAATTGTAAACATCATTGTTGGATTTAGCGGATTAACTAATGATAAGAAAAAGTAATAGTTAGAACCATATTTACTTTGAAAATCTTTCTGATCATCAAAGTACGCTGGGGCATTCCCACCAATCCAACTAGTATCACCATCAGTGAATTTTCTCCCCATAAAAATCAGCGCGTTTGATCTATCTCTCAATAAACTTTTAAAATTCCCCATCGACTGGCTTCTTCCCCTTTCCAAGCATTACAAAGAATGAGACGTTCATGAATCATGATTACTTTACATTCAAATCGTTCATCTCTTTTACCTGGAAGTGCTGCCTACTTCCTTAAACAAACGAAAATGTTCATATTGGTTTTGACATTTATAACTGTTGAGAAGTCCATCACTCACATGCCTAAATTATACCAATTCTCTAAGATAAATATCTATTTAGGCATTAACCAAACCTATCAAATTATTATGGTGTCAGTGTTGTTTATATTTCAATTCATTAAGAAGAGCAGCCAAATTTTATTGATCATTACATAAACAATTTTTGTAATTCCTCATATTCATCAAACCAAAATTTTAGTGCATCTTGATTTATACCGTCTCTCCCTTTCCACCAATCCACGGGATATAACCAATCTGAGCTATGTCTAGATCTTGGGGCCAAACCAAGATTTGTGAATTGATGTAAAAAACCTTTATGCTCTTCTGTTTCTAAAATACTACAAAAACCAAGAGTCTCCAGTAATGCTTTTCTTTGTTCTTTATTTGATTTAAATCCTTCAATTTTTCCAATCTTTTTTTGAACCTTAGATGGTGTATCATTGCTTTCAGCATTCCTAATGATCTCAATAATAGATTGAAAGATATCAAAATCTTTTATTATCGGCCTTACATGCGGAAGCTTATTATGCTGTTGAAGTATAAAAGCCAAATGATATATTCTTCCGCTAATAATTGCTCCTATATTAAACCGAATACTATTTATAAACGAAAAATCAACTAACTCGTTCGGTCTACTTGAACAAACAATACAATTTGCCCCATTAGACTCTTCGGAATGTTTTGGAAACACTTTCAAAATGTTATATGCTGATAACCCACTTCTCCAATCTAAACGACCTGAACTTAAACTTGATAGAAATAGATCTGTCATATTTTTCTTCTTACACTTATTTAACTCTTGAAAAGCAAATTCTATTGTTTCATCATGTGTTTGAGTAATACTGTCAAACATATAACCTGCATCCTTAGCAAATTGAAAGTCCTCCTCTGAAGTTTCATCTGGATGAAGTAAGTCGTATTCCGATAAAATTTTGAGAGCCTTTTTATTCAACTCCATTTAGGTTCCTACTTTCTATCCGTTTCTATTAAAATTTTATTCATCAAAAGGCATTTCACTTTCTGATTTGCACACTATCAAAGCGATATGCAGTCTCGTCTAGCTGTTTTGATTTCTCATATTATGATAAAAATAAATATTTCAAACACAAAAAACACATGTAAGGAAAAGGTTATGCGTTTTCTTTACATGTGTTTTTTATTTCAAGTATTTCATATACAATAATCCCTCCAAGCCCTATTGAAGAATCAAAATAAGAAATTTGATAACTACTCATCATAAAACTATTTAACTCTGGATATTCTTCCAATAAAAATTCAGGAATCATTTTTCCGTCAAACGTTGAAAATTCAAATATGACATTTTGCTGTTCAAAGGAAGTGAGTTTCCAAAAGATAGGGTTAACAAAAGTAATTACGTTACCAATATTATTCATAAGCGAAAGATATAATTCTAAACTATCTTTATTTTTCTTTATACAATAAATCTCTGCATCATGGAATTTTTCATTGGTAGACTCTCGCAATACATTCACCAACTTTCATCAAGAGCCATTTTTGCCTCAGAAGAGAATTACCAATCGTGGTGTTATTTACATTTATTCCATATGTATTCAATTCACTTAAAGATAAAGTCTTCAATAACATCCTAATCAGAAATTATTCCTCTCTCTTTCAAAAACAAAACCCAATCATCCTTTTCAGAATTCGGGATAACCTTACAATATCCAGATCCAAAAACATAGTTTCTTAAAAAGGAACCTTCTTTTAGGCAATCTAAAATTTTTTTAATAAATTATTATAGTTTTTTTTGCTTTTTAAAAATCTTTAAGTGAGATTTTGTATCCGGATTACCTTATGTTTGTAACTCTGTTTTGAATCAATTAACTTTTCGATTTTCTGGATCGACTACAAAATTATACTCATCGATACTCTTTGTAAAATCAAAGTGGAGTAGCTTTTCAGTAGCGTTAAAATTAAAAATATAGCCAAAGTCATTATTTGATTTCAAATTATTCCCACAGTAACCTGTTATTCTAACAGAGTAATTGTTCTTCGAAATCTGCACACTGTTACAATTGTCGTAACCCTCATCTTTTATATCTTCGTAGTTTAAGTAATAATTTTTATCCCAATCAATAATAGCAGAGATATCCGATATAATAAGATTTCCACTAGTAACTTGTAATGGAAAAGGGTTTGTCTTGAAGATATGATTTTTTTCAGGTATCACAGTATTATCCTGTTCAAGGTTAATTATTATTTGATAGTGATCATCGAGTTCTGGAATTTCGTATATCGGAATAATGCAGCCTTGAGAAATTACTTCCTGACCTATTTTTTCATTGTCACAAAAAAGTTTTAGCAAATCGCTTTCGACAATGTTATTTTTCTCTAAATAGTTATTTAAAGTTAAAGGATCAAACATTACTAGCCCAGGAGCATATAACATCAATTTTAATTTTTTCATCACCATTACCAACCCTTTTTTACAATTCTTTACAAATATTACCCACTAATTTTCCATCATCCATATTTTACAAGATCATAGTCTATTCTAATTGGGAACATTCATATAATAAATTATTTTTAAAGTCATCCGCAGATACTCTTATAACTTCTTCATCTTCTGGAACTTTGAATACAACTACATGCGTTCCGTCTTCACACAGATTAGGTAATATTTCATCTAAAAGTGTATCTATATGTATTTTTTTAGTTTTACAGTTTTCCCATTCATCTTCTATACATTTCATAGCATATTCTTCAAATAGCCAAATAGGCATAGAAAGATTTCCTTCTTTATCTGATGTAGTAACAAACCCTTCATTTAATATTAAAGTCCACGGCTCTTCCCAGTCTGCAATTCGTTTTACAGAATAAACATATCGATCTTTAGCCGATTTTTTATCATGGCTTTAAATTCTGGACTTGCTTCAAATTCATTTCCCATATAATCAATTAGTAGCCCTGAAAATATCCCTAGCTGCATAATCTTGAGTAAACTAACGGCTTTAATCCCATCTTTTCACGAAGCTACCCATTACATTTTCTGAGGTCAGCAACCCCGCTGAATAATTCTCGATCATTTCTGCTCGGTCATCATCAGAAATAGATATAAATATTGATATGTCATCTTTCTCATGACAAAACACACCCTCATTGTGTAATGTAAGCAATGTTTCAGTCATTGTTTTATAAAATCTCTCCTCAAACTCCCGAAATCTACTGTCTTCTATAGATTCCCTCTGCTCAGTCAAATAGTCTGAAACTAAAACTATCTCACTCTGCTCAAGATCGCTATCATCGTATTCCCATTCAGCAGGAACCCATTTTATAGTTTTGTAAAAAACTTCATCACTTAAATTCTTTGACCGATTCTTCTGAGTATACTTATGTTATTTACTTTCCATCTTTTCAAAAGTATTTATCGCTAAAAATACTGTCATAGCATCACTATCAGTTACTAAACAAATAGCATATATTCTTTCGTTTCCAATAATTTTTTGACAATCCTTTAAAGTCACTTCTAACTGCCATGACTAACCTTTCTCCAAGCTCATCAAAAAATTCTTTCATGGATTAAAATTCCCCTTGATATCAGTTTTATTACTGCTTTGAATACTAATAAAATGTTAATTCTCTTGTGTTCCAAATTGTAATTTCAGCATATTACTATACGTGACTCAAACTATTTTATAATCAATAAGAATTCCACTAGAAATTATCTCGATGTAATGATCATTATTTTGGATTACATAATGAAAGTACTTCTTTTTATCAAAATTTCTCCACTCAGCATCTTCCTCTTCTCTTAGTTTTATCAATGATTTTAGCCAAGTTGAATTAGGTACCATTAAGAAATAAGAACGAAAACTATGTTCCTTTTCATTAGGATAATAATTTAGCATTCTATTTCTCTGAAACCTAACCGCCCAAATTGATTCAAATTTTAAAACTCCTATTTTCTCCGAGTAGACCCCTGGAGAATCCCAAATTTTAAAGTAGCAATACATAATGTCCCGAATATATTCTATGTTCATATAATCATTTGGAGCCATCCATTCTTGTAACTCTACTGCGATTGCTTCATCATTTAACATATTTATTATCCTTTGCATTTACTACTGTTCATCTACAACAGGCTCACCACTAAAGTCTTGTCTATATTATTCCCATCAACCTATTTTTATTTTCCAAAGGGCTGTTTATATAAGTTTCTATTTTTTATGTAAACATTACCCTCTCACGTCCCATGCCTGCATATAATCAAAGATCATGGCCCAACCGTCCCTAGGGCTACCATATTCCCATAGAGGTCCCGTAATTTTATCCAATTGACAGAGCTTTTCCTGATATTGCGTCACCATGGCTTGACGCTCTTCTTGCGTATAGGCGTTCAAACGTTCGTCACTTACCTTAATTCGCATATTATGCAGGAAGTTGATCATGTCACAATAAAGTGAATCATCCTCAAACATAATGAAATCTGGGAAAATGGCAATGACTTCGTCAAAAGCATGCTTCAAATGCTGCAAGCCAAATTTCGCCAAAACTTCGGGAATATATGGCACAAGATGTGGCTGATATGCGATGATACCGTCCCAGCCATCACACTGCCAGTTACTGATCGTATTGATGGCGATATGAAGTTGAAATAACTCTGGCGACACCTTCTCTTGGATGGCATCCAGTTCGCCAATCTCCCATATTTTATCGGATAATTCCGCCAAACTCATTTCATCTGCAGGGATTTTTCCATCCCATATCTCATTCAATCCAATACTCATAGTTACACCTCTCCCGGAATTAGAATCCTGCTTGTTCTCGCTTCTCTATTTTGATAGTCCAAAATAACTTTTCCATGTACATCTTCAATCGTCTTAGTTTTACATGTTTAGTTCTGTTAAAATCTCCTTGCATATCTTTGCAATTTCTCGCATATCATCTTCCGGGCAATACTCCGCCAAATCATAACTTAAAGGGTGACGAATAAAATCTTCCAATACTCTCCTCAAAAAAGCCATTTCTTCTTTTTCCACTTTTAAAGAAATAACAGCATTTTTGTTCATGATGCTGCCAGCTAAATCCGTTAGATGAACCTTACCGTTTTTTTGACATTCCAGAATAATAGCCGTAATATCTATCAACAAATTGATCGCACAGCCTATATCTTGAAAAAATTCTTTTTCTATAATCAAGTAAATGTCTTTCGTTTGGCGTAAGTCTTTTATTTCCCGAGCATTATTCAGTTGAAAGTCTTGAAAAATATTTTTAACGTTTATTTCTGTTAGAATATCTGACTCAAATTCTCTGTCAACTAAATAGTCGATTAAAGTGCATGTATCATCGGTTCCGCCAATGTATTCTCCCCACCATCGCTCAATGTACATCATCGCTTTTCTGGCCTCCTCCAAAGTCTTATTTGTTCAGTAAATTTGGAAAATTAGTTGTCATATGTTTTGGATTCTCAATATCTATCTTTTTCATTTAATATCAGAACTCATATGAGTCGTCTTCAATTTCGTCATCCAAACATTCCTCAAGATCATTGATAAATTCCGTAAAACTATTTGCTAAAAACTCAATACATCTGTTAGTCACTTCTCCTAAATCTAAATAAATAAGGACCACTTGCTTTGAATCAAGGTCTGTACAAAAAATATTCCCACCTGCGTCATTTGCAAACGGTAGATACTTTTTTGGAATAATATCCCTACCCTTGAAATCCAAATATCCTTTTTCCAATGTGTACCCTATATTGTTATCAAATTTAATTGGAAGGAAAACATGCACCCTAGTTTCCAAACCTGAATCTTCTTCAAAAAAGCATGGTTTATTAGGTAAACCACCATTATATTGAAGGTAATGATTCTTCAACTCTTGGGGAAGTTGAAAGCCTAATAAGATTTCAACCTCTTCTAAATCTTTTCGTGTTAGCTGGAATGAACAATTATAAAACATTTATATAACCGCCTTGTAATATTTGTTTTTGGAGTATCCACCATTTTGCACCTAAGTAAAGTTTCGAATGTCATCATTACACCCTATATTGTGTTGTAAACATCACGAAAATCAATTATGTATTTTTTATAAACTGAATTTCAGATTTT
This sequence comes from Lysinibacillus sp. G4S2, assembly GCF_030348505.1. NCBI lineage: Bacteria > Bacillati > Bacillota > Bacilli > Caryophanales > Bacillaceae > Lysinibacillus > Lysinibacillus sp. G4S2. Next base: position 3,224,206 of record NZ_JAUCFJ010000002.1, read on the forward strand.
AGGAGCTTTCTCTCCCACAATAGGATAACCAGGTAAAGCCTTATCAGATTTCGACAAACATACTTTTCTAAACACAGTGAATCAAAAAGGAAGTTAGGATGCCATACAAATTTTTCACCAATCTCGTTCTCTAAGAGCTTCTTCAATATCGATATCAATCTCAAAATATTGTAAAATTTCTTCTACTGTTAATCCGATTGAATCCCGTGCAAACGTTTCTATTTCACTGTCATTTTCATAAAATTCATTCTGTAGCTCATTGATCGCTATAGTCATTTCGTCTAACTTTTCCTGAATCTCTTCCACTGTATGAGTGCTCTCCTCAATAAAATGAACTACTTTAACAATATGCAATTTAAGTTTATCCACTAAAAACGTTGGAAAAAAAGTATCCTCGTACATATCTACTAAATATTTGAATTCAGAATCAAGTTTCTTCACAATATTTCCTCCTTTGATATAAAAAAATAAAAACTAAGCTAATTTTTTTCAAAAAATTTTCACCTATTCATACTTTGGAACCCCAGAATTCCACATTTCTTCTACTGTTTTTAACGGATAGTCATCTTTACCAAGCAATCGCTGTTCTTTTAATGGATCGATCCAACGGCTATTTTCAAAAGATAAAATTAAGCGACGTACAAATTCATAACCCGTGTTGTAGCCAACAATTTCATAATTATTTAAAATTTCCAAGTCTTTTCTATCGATATTATATTGGATAATTTCATTACCCATAAGACCCTTATCACCGACTGTGGGATCAATTCTCACCAAATTATATATAAGTTCATCATCACTAAATTCCGATCGATTTCCCCACTGTCCTCTGTCACTACTAATAAAAATCTCTGGCATAGGGATATTCAAATTAGGTTGGACATTTTTTACTTTCCCTACTGAACACTTTTTAAAAAACGCGTTTAAAACCATACATACCCCAAAAGGTTTTAAATCATTTAAGTCATGTGGCTTCTCATTAAAATTATTTCTTTCACTCGAGATATTAAAAAATGCAACATATGGAATTTCTAATAGTTGAGCAATGATATATAAATTATCTTTTAATTGAATTGAATGTATATCGTTTTTCTTCCAGCTAAACCTTTTTAACATACCTACACCCACTCTTTTAAAGTCAGACTATTCTTTTAACTCTGCGTATGTGTGTTATCAATTTCTTAAAATCTTATCTAAAATATGATTCAATCCATCCCAGCCACATTAAAGTTATATTTTCATCTTCGCATGGATTAAACTAGAGGCAGTTAAAATTCTATCCATCAATCAATTAAGATCCCCTTTTCTCCTAATGCAAGTCCAATCCAAAATGTTTTAGGTAAACGTAAAGTTATGAAATCGCCATATCTTAATTATCACTACACATACTATAATTACCATAAATTGTTCTATATTTCCACAAAAGTTATAACATTTTTCCAGCCTTTCGATCTAAACGTTTATAGCCAAGATGCAATAAGCTTCTTGGCTACTACTATTACAAATTCTTTTTTATGGACACTAAAAACTCAATCATGTCATTTTCTATTTTGGCTGTTGCACTTCCACCTAATTTTTCTGCTAGTAGCCTGACAATAGATAATCCTAGTCCAGTATTTTTACGTCTGGAATTGTCTGTTGTATAAAATCGATCAAAAAGCTGGTTAGGATTTAGTTGACTATTTTCGTCAATCGGATTCCTAAAACAGTTATAGGCATGCTCTTCATCTAACCACAGCTTGATAGTGACGTCACCTTGCGCATGCATGATGCTATTTCGTACTAAGTTTAGGACAATTCGCAAAAGCATTTCTTCATCAGAATTAATAATGAGCGGCTCAAAATCAGGCAAGTTGACGGCTATTCCTTTTTGTTCAAATTGTGCAAAGGCACCAGCAATCGTTTCAAATACGATATTTGATAAATTCATATGATCCTTTTTAGGCTGATCTTCATTACTCAGCAAATAGGAGTACTCAAAAAATGTTTCTACTAATTGCTCTAGCCTTCCAACATGTTTTTGTGCAACTTCAAGCTTTGTAAGCTGATTTTCTGTTAAAGATTCTTGTCAAAGCATTTGTTGATAGCCCTTTATCGCAGTTAGAGGTGTACGAAAATCATGAGAAATGTTTGAAATCATTTCCTTATAATATTTTTCTTCCCGTTTAATATACGACCTTGATTTTTGCACTTCGATTAATACGCGATTAATATTTGCCACGAGTCGATTTACTTCTTTGTTTAATAGCTCTACGCTAATTGGCTGTGTGTATTGCTCATAGAGACGTTGTGACAATTGTACGTTAATCTGTCGTAGTTGCCTTTGTATATAAAAAATATAAAATAGTAATCCTACTATGATTACAATTGCATTTACATCTTCATGATCTTCAACCAGTAAAATTTTCAATACAATCACGCCTTTTTAATATAATCTCTCATACTATATGAAACTTAATAGCTCATCACCATATCGTGTAGATGATTTTCGTCCTGACGAATATACAGGGAATTTATTTTTAAAAAAAGGCATCCACAACTTTTGGTGATAAGCCAACTTCATTACGTTTATATTTTTTTACAAATAATCCCTCGTATGGAATAAGTTCAATAACTCTTCTGGTACCTGTACTGACTCCTTATAAAAAAGGTAGACAGGAACACTAGGCAATGCTATTTCATCGAAAGGAACGATGTTAAACCGCCCTTCCATACGCTCCCTTCTCACAATCATCCGTGGCAAAAATGATATACCGAGCCCATCTTTTATTAAGCGCTTTACGACATAAGATTGAGATATAGAAACTTGCTTCGTAACTACATATTTTTCCTGTATTTTATGTAATAAATCCCCCCAAATAGTCGGATGATGGTGCGTAAATAAGGTGTAGGTTTGAAATAATTCCTCATAATCAATATAAGCACCTGTCTCATCATCAAAAGCATCCAGTGGAATAACCAATTCTAAAGGACTCTCTACAACTAGCTCTTGGCGCCAATGTCGATAACGAGTTGGCAATAAGGAAATACCAATATGTGCTTTGTCACGATTGATTAAATCCTCAATTTTTGCTGAATCCTCCACTAGAATCGATATTTCAATGGACGGGTGTTCATTGATAAACTGATAAATAACATGCGGCAATATCGTTTCCACCATTAATGGAGTGTCATGGCAATAATTAGCTTTTCCTCAATTCCTTTTGTTGCTAACTGAAAACGTTCAATACTTTTTTCCCATTGATGAATGATTTGCTGAGCTTCTATTAGAAAAATCTGCCCTGCCTCCGTTAATTGCACCCGATTTTTTTCACGTTTAAATAATTTTACTTTTAAAAATTGTTCTAGCTGATGAATATGAACTGTGATACTTGGCTGCGATAAATGAAGTTCTTCTGCAGCCATTCTAAAATTACAAGATTTAGCTGCTACTATAAAAGACTGTATCCATTTATAATCCAAAATCTCACCTCATTAATTAATATTTTTAATCAACTTCATTAACTATATTTAATTTACTAAATTATCCAATAATAATAAACTTAAAATTAGAAAGATTATTTTTTTATAAAGGGGAGAAATAAAATGTTAGCGAAATTAAGTCAACAATTCCGTACTTTTGCAAAAAATGAATGTGAAAACTCAAGTCCACTGTATGAGCATTTAGCAAATAAGATTGCTGATGATGAAGAAATATTAAAAATTGCCACATTTATACCCCAAGGACAACCTGTACCTAATTTATTATTAGCTGGGGTTCATTATTTACTGTCATCATCACAAGACGAGTTAGTTCATTTTTATCCATCCTTAACGACAACGCCAAAATCGATAAATGAAGTATATCCTGTTTTTAGAGCATTCGTTTTGTCGCATTCAGATGAATTAAAGGCTTTATTGCAAGAAAAACTTGTCCAGACTAATGAAATTCGTCGTTGTTCTTACCTTTATCCGATGATGACAGAAATCTATGAACGCCATCAAAAACCGTTAGCCTTAATAGAAATTGGTGCTAGTGCAGGGCTTCAGCTTGGCATGGATCAATACAATTACTGCTATAATCAACAGCTTCATGTAACGAATTCTGATAGTTCTTTCGTTTTGTCATCAGAAAATCGAGGAGAATCACTGCCTGCCTCTATTTCGATCTCTCCTGTCGTTTGTCAAAGGATTGGTATCGATTTAAATCCAATTGATATCCATAATAAAAAAGAGCTTCAATGGCTCCAAGCATTAATTTGGCCAGAGCATCAAGAACGAAGATTGCTATTAAATCAAGCACTCCCTATTTTAAAAGAGCTCGATTTACAGTTGATAAAAGGAGATGGCATTAAACTTCTAAAAGATATTAGTAGAGAAATTAATCAAGAGGCAATGTTAGTTGTTTATCATACACATGTGGCAAATCAAATCCCAATGGAATTACGTCTAGAATTAATCGAACAACTAAAAGAAATAAGCATGGCACGATCGCTCTACCATTGTTATAACAATATATTTGATTCACAACTGCACCAGGATTTTATTGATCAAGGAGAAATAGAATCGATACGTATAATGGAACGCCCTGATGGTCATGCGCGGTGGTTTATGTGGTCCAACCAAAAATAAAAAGCATGAAAAGACGCTACATAAGATTTCCTCTCATGTAGCGTCTAAATTTTATAGTAATCTCTAAAAATCATATTCCGCATCTTTTTTCGCACGAATTTCTGCAAACGCTTCAGCTACCATCACTGTATCCTCAGCTAAACGCTCAAGGCGGAATAAGACGTCATCATTCACAATTTCCTTCCGCAAAAAATCCTTCTCCTCTATAAATACATATGTTGGAACAATATGTGCTTTCATATAAGCGAGAATTGGCTTTAACTGCTGCTCAATCATTAGATAGTGTTTAGATGTGCCCGCTGTAACAACCATACTCACCACTTTATCGCGAAAGGCATTAACCGGTAGTAAGTCAAAAATATTTTTCAATGTTGCTGGGATTGACGCTTGAAATGTTGGCGTTCCAATAACTATTGCATCTGCAGCCATAATTGTTTCAGTCACATATTTCGTATCCCCATCATATTCAAAATAATTACGCCCATCACTGAATTGCATGTTGTATTCAGCAAGATCAAGTAACGTTACTTCATGCTCCGGATATTTTTCTTGTAAAATTTCAACCACTTTACTAATAGCTGTTTTTGTTTTTGAGCCGACAATGGAACCGGCTAGTGCAACGATTTTCATACTGAGCACCCCTTATTTCGCTGTATATTTTCTGATTGCAGGTAGAATATCTTTCCCTATAATTTCAATATTTTTCATTAATTTTTCAAATGGCACACCGCCAAAATCAATTTGTGCCATAAATCGTTGCATGCCATATAGCTCGTATTGATATAGTAATTTTTCAATAATCTGTTCCTTACTTCCGACCATTAAGGCGTCACGTGTATCGGGCGCTTGCGCAAATTGTTGCTTTGGATAACCTGCGCCACGAATTGCTTGGAATCCACCATTTAAATGTGGATACATTCCTTGGAGCGCCTCTTTCGTCGTATCAGCTACATAGAATAAACTTGTCGTAGCAATCGGTAACTCTTTCGGGTCAAAGCCACTTCGCTCCGCTGCTTCTCTATAAGCATCTACTGATGGCTTGAAGTTAACAGCTGGCCCACCTAATGTCGTTAGCATCATTGGAATACCCATATAACCTGCTTTAATGGCACTAGCAGGGGGTCCGCCGACAGCTCGCCAAATTGGTAACGAGCCATTTTTCGGTTGCGGCAAAATTTGCGCATTGTGAAGCGGTGCACGGAATTGCCCTTCCCAAGTGACAAGCTCCTCTTCATTAATTTTTTTCAGGAGCTCTAATTTTTCCTCAAAAATCTCTTCATAATCCTGTAAATCAACGCCTAGTAATTGATATGCACCTACTCGTGAGCCACGCCCCGCAACTATTTCTGCACGCCCATCTGAAATTAAATCAATCGTTGCAAAATCTTCATATACACGTACCGGATCAGAGACACTTAGTACCGTCGCGGAGCTTGTTAGTTTAATTTTTGATGTAGCTTGTGCAATTGCTCCTAAAACAACTGTGTGTGCCTGTGTTGTAAAGTACGATTGATGACTTTCGCCTACACCAAATACATCGATACCTGCTTGTTCTGCTAGCTTACTTGCTTCTATTAGCTCCTGAATGCGTTGCTGAGCTGTGATACGTTCACCTGTTAACGGATTTGGGATATGATCACCTAATGAATAAAGCCCAAATTCAATACCCTTTGATTGATCAATACGATATTTTTCCATGTAGTAGTTCACTCCTTAATCTAGTGGCTCTAAAATAGCCTCAATTTCAGCACGTTTTTCTTCTAAAAATGGTGGAAGATCGAGCTCTTTACCAAGATCCTCTATTGCCGCATCAACTGTAAACCCGGGACCATCTGTTGCCATTTCAAATAAAATTCCATTGCGATCTCTAAAATAAAGACTTTGGAAGTAATAGCGATCCACTATTCCTGTACTATCTAAGCCTCGCTCCTTAATTTTGGCATCCCATTCCTGTAATTCCTCAACGTTTGCAACACGGAGCGCAAGATGATGAATGCTACCACGACCGGGCTTCTCACTAGGACCTTCTAATTCTTTAACGACAATCTCTCCTAGCACTTCACCTTCGATAGATTGAAGAACTGCTTCTTTGTCACTTTCTGCTACAGTTGTATAATGAAAAAGCCCTTTTAATAAATTCACTGTGCGATGCAAATAACGAACTGTAATTTCAACTGTCCCCATCCCTAAAATGCGATGTTCTGTAGGGATTTCGGAGCCGTCCCATGGTTGCCAATCGGCTGGCGTTTCTTGACCATGATGATTTAAAAGTACCATTCGTAACCCTTCATGATCCTCAAAAAACAAGGCATCTTTACCTGCATATGTGGTAATTTCACTATGTTGAACATCTAACTGTTGAAAACGATTTTTCCAATATTGAAGACTGTCATAGTTTGACACTAGTAACCCAATACGTGTAATGGCATTTGTGCCTCGAACTGTACGTCCTGCTACGGGCATTTCAAAAAATGTTAATTCCGTACCTGCCGCACCTGTTAAATCTCCATAAAATAAATGATACATAGATGGCGAATCTTGATTGACAGTTTTTTTCACACGACGTAATCCAAGAATTTTTGTATAAAAATCATTATTACGTTTACCATTTTTCGTTAGCATTGATATATGATGATGACCACTTAATTTGTTCATGAATGTTTCCTCCTTATTATCACTTGACTAAGCAAGTGAAAGTGTAAAAAAAATCACGCTGGTGGTAATTTTTTTTCACGACTATGCTTCTCTAGTTTTGACATAAGTGTATATAAAGATTTCATTTCTTCTTCTGTTAATACTTCTTCAAAAAATGAGGATTGAAAGTGTAGCTGACTTGGTGTCGCCGCATCTATCATCTGCTCGCCTTTAGCTGTAAGCGAGATTGTTTTCGTCTTCCAATTTTGTTTACGCTCAATTAGTCCCTCTTTTTCAAGACGAGCAAGCATCCGAGACATACCACCTTGCGTGATTATCACTTTCTCTGCTAGCTGTGATTGCGTTAACGGCGCATATGTCTTTATTTGAATAAGGACATCAAATTGTGCAGTCGTTAAGTCAAAGTTTTTTAAAAATTCATTGGATAGCTGGTTACTTTGATTTGTAAAGCGCATCATCCGAATCCATGTCAGTGATCCAAGCGTGTGTTTTCTCATCACTTCATCCTCCTTTCAATTATCACTTTACTACGCAAATGATAAACAAGCAAGAAAAATATCTTGAATTCGAGATATTTTTCAGTGTGAAGATTACACTATATAATGCCATGCGTAGTAATTGGATAAAGTTTCCTTGTAAGGCAAAAGAAATTCTCCCTGTTTCTTCAGACACCACTATGACGAGTGCATCACTTAATTCACTTAGTCCTAATGCTGCTCGAGACTGATTGTTGTGGTCTTGCTAGTGCTGACTCAAGTAATCCATGATCTTTAACACCAATTTGTTCATCCGCTGACAGCCATTTGAAAATTAATATAATGAGTCATCGATTGACTAATCCCTTCAAAGCCTTCTTATGAGCTTCCATTTCGTCGTTCAATATGTCAAAAAGTCAACATGAATACCCATAGCTCTATTGTAAGTTTTAGAGACTTAAAATCAGGCGTGTTGATTAGGAAAAAATAGGTTTATTATTGATCGATGAAAGGGTTTTTCTTGTTGCTATTTAGTGTCGAGCCCCAAAACAGAATCGCTAAAGCTACTTTCGTTCGTTTTATAGGAATACTTTGAAGATTTATCGAAACAAAATCGCCCTTTATCGAAACTTTTTGGGCTTTTATCGAAAAACAAGCTCTTTCTATCAAAGAAATCAACCACATGTTATGATGAAGAGCTTGTAGCTACGGGCTACTCGACGCTCGCTCGTAGGAAGCCTTGCTCTGTGCGAAAGCGAAGCGTCAGCGACAAAGCGAGGAGCCCGTAGCAATCAACAGACCTGACTTAAAATATAAATATTTGACCATTTCGCTTACATTCCAGCTTCGAAGAGAGGAAATTTACAACAGAACAAAACCATTAATTTTTCACACTTTAAAAAAACACGTATACCCATTAGAAATCTAACGAATACACGTGTTGTAATTTAGCTTACATATGTCCAGCACGAATTTTCTTCACAATGCTGAATGTTGTGTAGGCAGCAGCTGGTGCAAGCACTGCGATAAAAATAAGCCAAACCGTTAAGTTGTCCGTTGCTTTTAATGTGGCATAATTAGTTTTAACAAAAACAATAAGGCCAAATAGTAATAAATAACTCAGCACATTTGGAAAAATAACGATTAAACGTAATAGTGCTGGTGGCATTTTTTGCTGATTCATATAAACCACTCCCCTTTATTCAATTATACGCAAATCTACTATTAACTGCATTATATTTCTTTAATATTCCAAATCTTCGTTTTCACTATCTATTTTATTTAGACTTTATATTTGCCTGCTGATTGTTGTAAATTATCTGCTGTTGCATTTAACTTATCAATAATCGATGTCATTTCATTCATACTTACTGCTTGATTTTTAGCCTTTTGAGCAACATCGGCAACGCTTGCTGAAGTCTGTTTTGCCAATAATGATACATCTTCCATCGTAGCCGTGACTTCCTCTGTGCTGGCTGCGATTTCCTCTGTTGTACTCGATACTAAATCTACTTGTTCTGCTATTACTTGGACATCATTGTTAATGCCTTCAAAAGATTGCTGTGCTTCATGGACAACAGATCGACCAGCATTTAATACATCAGCAGTAGAATAAATGACTGATACAATGTTAGCTGTCTCCCTTTGTACATTCATCACAACTTGAGAAATACGCTCAGCTGCTAGCTTTGAATCCTCTGCCAATTTGCGAACTTCCTCTGCCACTACAGCAAATCCTTTACCCGCTTCACCTGCTCGGGCCGCTTCAATAGATGCATTTAGCGCTAATAGGTTTGTTTGTTCTGAAATTCCAGTAATGACATTTGTAAACTCACCAATCATGCCAGATAATTTTTCTAATTCTTGTGTACTTACTACCGAAAGATTTGTCTTTTCATGAACTTCCACTAATTGCTTTTGTAACTTGTTCATAATTTGTAAGCCATTATTCGCATTTTCTTCTGTATTGCGAGAAATGGTAGAAACCTCAACAATGGATTCGGAAATATGTTGGATACTGCGTGCCAATTCTTCCATTGATAACGCACTGTCTTCTGTATTTTGCTGTTGCGCACAAGATGCTTGAGCAACCTGACTAGATTCTTCCTGAATGATTTCAGATGAATCGAGTGTATGATGTGCATTTTCTTGAATTATGTATGTTGCCTCCTTAATTTGGCTAGCTTCCTGCTTCAATTCACGCATTATGAATTGAAAGTTTTCCATCATTCCGTTAAATGATACTACTAATTGACCAATCTCATCCTTAGAGTTTACATTTATTCGCTTTGTTAAATCCGCTTCGCCCTTACTAATGTCCTCAAGTGAATCGCGTACACTTACAATTCGGGAGACCTGTTTAGAAATAGAAAAACCAGTAATGACGAAAATGACACACACAACGATTAATGAAGCAATAATTGTTCCTATCAAAATATGTGAAAGTACTTCATTTGAAACAACGATAGCTAAATATGTACCATTTGATAACGGTTTTACGTATTGCGTAACACGTGTTCCATCATAACGTCCCGAAAATTCAGATGCTTTTTGCGTTGAAAATTTTGCTGGTAAAAAACCAATATCCGCTAGATTTCTTTCTGCTGTAGCTGCTATTGTTTCACCTTTGTCATTCACAACAGCTGCATAAAGGACCGTTGAGGATAATGATTTGTTAAGCTGATCAATGTAATATTCACTACCGATACTAGCCTCTAAATCTAATAGCTGCTGTCCTTGTCGAGCAACCTGTACAATTTGAGGTGCTGCTGGATTCCAACTACTTACCCCAACGAACTTGTAAAATTTATCGTCTACATCACGTATTTGCGCCTTCTGTACAATTTCTTTTGCACGTCCATCTAATAGCTGCATATATTCTGCGGCTTGTCCGTCTGGATCAGAACCGAAGTTAAAATCAATTTTCGGTGCTACAGAAGTGACGGTGGTATTTCCTTTATCATCCGTACTCCATATTTCATCAATGCCTCCACGTTCAGCAATCGCCTTCAAATCTTCATGTGTAGCGCCTTTATCGACAATGTAAGAAGCCATTACTGATTCAGCAATCATTTCCTTTTCCATTATTTCTTCCGCTTTTTCTCTTGATTGAATAGCACCCTCCATTCCCATAACGATGGAATTAGCGAGTGCCTCCCCGTTATTCTTTACACTTTTAGATGTTGCTTGATAAATATAAATAGAAAATGCACCGATAATAAATACGACAATGCACATGATTTCTAGCAGCATTTTCCATTTCATTGTTTTCCCCATCTCATCAATTCCCCCTAAAATATACGGTTATTTCCATTTCATCATACAATATCAATTTTATATATTTCATTACTTTTTTATGAATTTAATATAATAATTTTTAATAATAAAAAAATCGTCACAAATTTGTAGAAATTATATTATTTTTAAAATTAGGAGAAAACACTTAGACAAAAAAGACTATAATACCAGCAGTTTCATAAAAGAGGAGAAAATACAATAGAGTAACATAATTAGGACATTTACAAACAAAATCTTAATAATTAACAAATTAATCACACTAGTCTTAAAGTAGCGATTTAAAAGAAAGAACCTTTTAAATGACGAATCATCTAAAAGGTTCTTTCTTACCAAAATATTATTCTAGGATAATTTATTGTTATGCCATGTAAATATTAATTGATCGGATGTTAAGTAGGTCTGCGGGAAAATCTTCTGTGCTTCCGCTAAAAACAGTGGTAAATCGTGAGGTAGGAAGCGGGCACTTAAATGGTTCAGAAGTAAATAGTTTACTCCTGCTTGTTGTGCCACCTTTGCCGCCTCGACATTTGTAGAGTGTCCGTAGCTGGCTGCTAAATCTGTCGTAGTACCATCAAAGGTCGCTTCATGAATAACGATATCTGCTCCATTAGCTAATGAAACAGCCTCTGGACAATATTTTGTATCCCCTAAAATAGTGAGCGTAAAGCCTTTTTTAGGGGGAGCGACAACATCTTTCGCATAGACAATGATGCCATTGTCGAGCTCCACATCTTTCCCGCTTTTTAATTGCCCAAGCAAAGGTCCTTTTGGAACACCAAGTGCTTGCGCTTTTGCCAGTAACAGTTCACCAGGCAAGTCCTTTTGCTCAATACGGTAGCCAAAGCATGGGACTACATGCCGTAATTCACTTGCACTCACTGTAAACTGTTCATCCTCATAAATTACACCTTCATGGACTTCAACAAAATGTAATGGATAGGTTAAATGCGTCTTTGACAAGGCAAAGGTTTGCTCAATCCATTGCTGTAAACCTTGCGGGCCAAATATTGTTAATGGCTCATCCCCACCTTGAAATGAACGAGAGCTTAAAAAGCCAGGTAAACCAAAAATATGGTCACCATGTAAATGTGTAATGAATATTTTCGTTACTTTACGGGGCTTTAAGGATGTATGCAAAATTTGATGTTGGGTCGCCTCTCCACAATCAAAAAGCCACATTTCCCCCACTTCATCTAAAAGCTTTACCATCAGGGCACTTGTATTTCGTTCCTTTGAAGGCATTCCTGCGCCTGTTCCTAAAAAATGTAGTTGCACATATGCCACCTCACTTCTATATCTATCGCTCTATTGTACCTTATCGTTCACAATAAGAAAAACCTTTGGTGACTAGCTTTCTCCAAAGGTTTTGATATTATTTAGGTTCCCATGATACGAGTGCCGCATGGAAATCATGGCGATAATAATACCGCCCATTCTTTTCTTCAATAAATGGCATGAGCGACTCCTCAACATGTGCTCTATTAAAATTAGTATTTAATATTTTTTTACTTTGAGTTGTTATAAGCTGCTCATAGCTTTCGTATTCATACACTCTTTCCAATGGGATGATTTTGCAATCTGCGTAAATATCCATCTCATATAGCAAGTTTAAAAATTCTATATAATCTCTTCGTGGAAATTTAATATCGTAGCCATACTTTTCGTACAAAATTTCATAATGGGGTTGAATCGGCCCTGTTGTCATGCCAATAATTGCACGTTTTTTAGCTAGACGATTCATATGGTAAAGGGCGGATTTAATGTCATACATACGATAAAAACAATTGACACCGATGACGATATCGTGCGCTTCTACTTCATCCTCAGTAAGACTTTCCCACTTCGCATGAATATAAGACACATGCTGTTTATCCTGCATGCAATTTTGTAAATAGCTAAGAATGCTTTCTGAGCTATCTATACAAGTTAGCTGTCGCGCAGTATTAGCTAGCGGAAACGTATAATTACCCCAGCCTGGACCAATTTCCAATACAGAATACTCTGGTTGAATAGTGTTCTTTATTTCTTGGAAAATTCTCGCAGCATAAGGATCTGTTTGCCCAGTCTTTTTACGTGCAATTGACTGTGCCCAAAACTGCTCCTCCAACTGATCATTGACCATTCTTTCAGGCATATGACCATGCCAATCCTTCATACCTTCCTGCCATAATGCCTCATAATTAATGGCTAACGGTCCTTTTCTTGTCATACAGATACCTCTATATTCATTATTTCGTATACTTTTTTCATATCGAGATTAGCACGGACATGCTTTGCCAGCATATTGTAAGCGTCCTCTCTACGTTCTGCATCACTTTTTACATCGCTCGGTAAAGTAGCGAGCCCTTTTTTCACGCGTATGTCATTGACAAGCTGTCGTGTAAAGGTACGATTATGGAATAAGCCGTGGAAATATGTTCCGATAACTTGATCATCAACACTTACTGCCCCATCCCCTCGACCATCCGCAAGTTGTAAAAAAGGTGAAACCTCGTCTCGTAAAATTTTTGTACGTCCAAGGTGAATCTCATAGCCAGTAAACGTATCTTTTCCTCTTGTTCCTGTCATTTGAACAGTTTTTTTATCGCCAACAAAAACAGTTTCCATCGGCAATAAACCTAAACCTTGCGCTGAATCGCCATTCCCTTCTACTGCATCCGGATCTAATAACGTTTCGCCAAGCATTTGGAAGCCACCACAAATGCCAATAATTTTTGTGCCGCGTTCACGTAAATTAGTTATCGCTTGGTCGAAGCCTTGTGCCTTTAACCACGCTAAATCATCTATTGTACTTTTGGTTCCAGGTAGTATAAGTAAGTCAGGCGTACCAAGCTCATTGACATTACCAATTAAACGTACACCAACCTCTGGCTCATCGAAAAATGGATCAACATCTGTAAAGTTAGAAATGCGCGGTAAGCGAATCATAGCTACATCCACTGAGAATTCCCCAGGCTTTGGCTTTTTAAAGCGTAAGGAAGATAGTGCTAGCGAATCCTCAGCCTCAATATTGACATCTACATACGGCACAACACCAAGTACAGGAATGCCAGTTTCTCGCTCTACCCATTCAATACCATCATCAAGTAGTTCACGCATCCCTCTGAATTTATTAATGATTAGTCCCTTTACACGTGCCCGTTCAGCATCGTCAAGTAATGCAAGTGTTCCAACAATCGATGCAAATACCCCACCCCGATCAATATCAGCAACTAGCACAACAGCTGCATCTGCTAGATGAGCCATGCGCATATTTGCAATATCACGATCCTTTAAATTGATCTCTGCCGGGCTTCCCGCTCCTTCAAGTACAATCACATCATATGTATTTTGTAAAGTTCGTACCGACTTTTCAACGATCGGCATCGCTTCTTGTACGAATTGATTACGATAGCTTTTGGCGTCCATATTTAAAAAATGCTTACCATGAACAATCACTTCCGATACCATATCCTGCTTCGGTTTAAGCAATATAGGATTCATATCCGTAGTTGCGACAACACGTGCCGCCTCAGCTTGTACCCCCTGTGCGCGACCAATTTCTCCGCCATCATGAGTTACAAACGAGTTAAGGGCCATATTTTGCGATTTAAACGGTACTACCTTTAGCCCATCATCCGATAAAATACGGCATAGCGCAGTACAAATCATACTTTTCCCAACATCAGAAGCCGTTCCTTGAATCATAATAGATTTTGCTGGCATAGTCTTTTTCCTCCGTATTTATAGTTAAAGCGCGGGAGCAGACTTTACTTCGCGGGTGTTTCCCTGCAAAGCGCAGGGATTCTGCTCCGGGCCGCGGGTATTTCATCACAAATCGCGGGTATTTCTCCAAAGCGCGGGTATTTCTCCTCGGGCCGCGGGTATTTCACCACAACGCGCGGGTATTCCGCCTCGTTCCGCGGGTATTTCTCCAAAGCGCGGGTATTCTGCCTCGCTCCGCGGGTATTTCATCACAAATCGCGGGTATTCTGCCTCGCTCCGCGGGTATTTCTTCAAAGCGCGGGTATTCTGCTCCGTTCCGCGGGTATTTCATCACAAATCGCGGGTATTCCGCCTTGTTCCGCGGGTATTTCACCACAACGCGCGGGTATCCCCCCACAACGCGCGGATATTCCCCCGACGCACGGGCATCATTAGAATTCTAGGCCTTTAACTGCTGGAATTCCTTCGTCATAATAATGCTTGGTCGCATCGATGGTCGATACTAAATCTGCCATCGCGATAAGCGCTGGATTTGCGCTACGGCCTGTTACTACTAAATGCATTGTAGACGGACGTTGTTTAATGGCTTCAATGACTTCGGCTAATGGTAGCACATCGTCGATTGGGAATTTTGTAATAGCCAGTGCATTGTTGAGCTCGTCTAATACGAGTAAATCAATACTGTCGTCTTGCAAGGCCGCTTTTGTTTTCTTCCATGCCTTTGCTAACGCAGCACGATGCTCTTCTGGTGTTTTTGTCCAAGTAAAGCCAATTCCCATTTGCTCCATTTCTACGCCAAGCTTACGAAGAGCAATTTGCTCTCCGTATGTACGCTCTGGTGATTTAATAAATTGCATATATCGTACATTTAGGCCTCGACCAACTGCGCGCAGTGTGACGCCTAGAGAAGCCGTTGTTTTGCCCTTCCCTTCACCTGTATAAACTAAAAACAAGCCTTTTCTAGCCATTGTTCAAGCCTCCCTTAAAGCCATGTTGTTTTTTCTGCAAATGGGGTACGTTTTTTGTCTTTAAGTTCCTGCTCTTCTGGGTAGCCAATAAAAATAGTACCTACTACTTTTTGTGATTCACTTGCGCCAATAAATGCATGCATACGCGGGTCATGAACTAGCCCTACACCGCGTGTACGCCATACGAAGCCAAGCCCTAGCTCTTCTGCGGCAAGCCACATGGACATGATGGCACTACATACAGCAAAGACATTATCTTCTGTTGCATCAGTATCATCTTCCACAATATCTGCCGTAACAACGATGGCAACTGGTGTTGTTTGAACGACTTTTAACGAGCTTTCTACTAAATTTGGCTTTGTTGGGAATCGCTCCTGTAAATAAGCACTTGCCATCTCCTCATAGCGTTTCATTGCGTCGTCTTGAATTATATAAAAATGCCAAGGCTCACGCATACGGTCATTTGGAGCATAAGTGGCTGCTTGTAAAATTTTCTCGATTTTCTCTTTTTCAACAGGCTGTGTTGTGTAATCGCGAATCGCTCGACGATTTTTTAAAGCCTCAATTACTGTCATGTTGTTTCCTCCCTATGCTCAAATTTATGATAAAGTAAGTCCTTGCTCTTCAAACCATTGAATTTTCTCGCGTACTTTGACGACTTCGCCAACGACAATCATGGAAGGATTACGATAGCCTTCACGTTCAATAATGCTAGCAATTTCCTCAAGTTGCCCTGTAATGGTACGCTGTTGATCTGTTGTTCCCCACTCAATAACTGCTACTGGGGTAGTTGGTTTACGACCATTTTCGATGAGCTTTTTAGAGATATACGCAATATTACCAACACTCATATAAAAGGCAACTGTATCGATACCTGTTGCTAGTGCAGACCAATTTAAAAAGTCCTGTCCTTTTTCCTCACGACCATGTCCCGTTACGAGCGCAAAGCTTGTCGCAAAGTCTCGGTGTGTTACAGGAATACCTGCATATGCTGGAGCAGCAATTCCTGCTGTAATACCAGGAACGATTTCATAAGCAATACCATGATTTTTTAAGATTTCGGCTTCCTCTGCACCGCGACCAAAAACAAATGGATCGCCACCCTTTAAACGTGTGACAATTTTGCCTTCCTGCGCTTTTTCGACAAGTAATGTATGAATCTCATCTTGAATGAGGTGATGCTTACCAGGTAATTTACCACAGTACACAAGCTCAGCATCTTTTTTCGCAAACTCTAACAATTTTGGATTCACAAGACGGTCATACGCAATGACATCAGCCTTTTGAATACACTCTAGCCCGTACACTGTAATGAGCTTTGGATCTCCTGGCCCAGCTCCAACTAAATATACTTTTCCGTCTTTCATCGCGCTTCTCCCATCAGTAATTGTTGTAAATAAGCCTCACGTCTATCAATCTCTCCACTGCGCGTCCATTCTAGTAAGCTCGGTTCAAGTAATGATTGTAATGCTGCACGTCTTTGTGGACCTTTTTCAAACTTAGCAGCAATCATTAAACGCGCTTGCTGTAGGAAGCATACATAGTCATCATAAACGTCATCAAATTGCTCTTCGAGGTCCGCTTTAATTTTACGCGCTAGTGCTGGACTGGCACCTGACGTTGATACAGTTAACACTAATGGACCACGGCGTACTGTCGCTGGTGTAATAAAGTCACTCTCCGCCTGTGCATCTGCCCGATTGATCAGCTGCCAATGCTGCGCTGCCTCTTGTACAGCTTCATTTACTGTCGTATCATTTGTTGCCGCAATGATGAGTATTGCATCATCTAAATCACGTGGCTCAAACGCTTTTTCACGCCACGTAATTTGACCTGATTCAGCAAGTGGTAGTAATGAGTCATCAAGGGTAGGACTAACAACAACAATATTCGCTTTAGCTGGGAGCAGTGAAGCTACCTTCTGTGTTGCAACGTGACCTCCACCAACAATTACTACAGTTTTATATTCAACATTAATATGAATAGGAAAATAATTAGTCATGATTTTTCACCTTCTTACAAGCTGTTAACCAGTTGTCAACAAGCTTTGGGTTAGATACAAAATGAAAATGGGTATAGCCAGCCACTAGATTTCCTGCTTGGTAGCCCTCTTGTTTGTTACCAAATCGACCTTTCGTTTGGTAAGCTGGTGTGTTATGTGTGCCGCTATATTTTGAATAGTGGAATTCATGTCCCTTTGCTTCTTCATCTGTACCAATTAAAAAATTATTTTGTGTGCCAAAAATTTCACGGTAACCGAGAGCCGCTAGCTTTGTTTGCATCGCTACCTCACCTGGAATAATACCTACCATGTCATAACGGTCACCATTACTATTCGTAATAGCCTCTGTCAAATACATGAAGCCTCCACACTCGGCTAATGTCGGTAGACCTTTGGCAATTGCTTCACGAATAGATTTTTTCACATCGGAATTTTCCGCTAATATATCAGCAAATTCCTCCGGGAAGCCCCCACCTATATACAAACCGTCAGCTTCAGCTGGAACAGGTTCATTCGCCAAAGGTGAGAAAAATTGTAGCCTAGCTCCTTTTGCACGTAACAATGCCAAATTTTCTTCATAATAGAAGTTAAACGCAGCATCCTTTGCTACGGCAATGCAAATATTTTGAGACGGTTGTTCCGCAAATAATTGCCCTGATTCTTGTAAAACAGGAGCCTTTGTTAACTCAAGCAATTTGTCTAAATCAATCGTCTCTGTCATTAAAGAGCCTAGCTTATCAAAAAATGTATCGAGTTCTCCTCGTTCAATCGCAGGCACTAACCCTAAATGACGACTAGGAATATCTATCCCTTCCTCACGCTTCAAGTATCCGATAACAGGGATACCACACTCCTGCTCAATGGCAGCCTTCGCAATCTCATAATGCCCGACACTACCGACTTGGTTAGCAATAACACCAACGATAGTAGGTTTGTCAGATAGTAATTGGAAACCTTTCACAACCGCCGCTACACTTCGTGCCATACTTGCACAATTGACAATTAAAATAACTGGGCTCTCTGTTACAACACTAATGTCTGCCGCAGAGCCAGCATCAGATAACGGACTTTTTCCATCGTAAAAGCCCATAACGCCTTCAATAATGGAAACATCTGCATCCATACTCGCACGCGCGACAATATCACGCACTGCTTCATGTGAAAACATCCAGCTATCAATATTACGCGATATCCGTCCTGTAACAGCAGTATGATAGGTAGGATCAATATAGTCGGGGCCACATTTAAAGCCCTGCACAATTTTGCCCTTTTCTTGTAATGCTTTCATGAGTCCAATGGTAAAAGTCGTTTTACCAACTCCACTGCCAGTACCAGCAAGTACAAAACGATTTGTTTGCATAGGCTTCCTCCTTAAAATGTAAATCTAGCAACAGAGATTGTAGCATTGCCCGATTTTTTCTTCTGTAGCACAAGCGACTCCACCTGCGCGTAACGCATCGCTGCAGGCTCACTCACGCCGTATGCTCCTGTATATTTAAACACTGTTTCCGAAGGTGATGGGAAATCAATTTCATTTAATTCAGCTGGTGAATACGTTACAAATTCCCAATCATATTTCTTTGTTACCTCAAGGAAGCATTGCTCATCTTTCTTTAGATCAATCGTACATAGTGCTTTAACACTTTTTTTCGAAAGTTTCAGCTCTGCAAGGGTTTCATCAATAACTTGCTCAATTTCTTCCACCGATGTCCCACGATTACAGCCCATGCCAAGCACAACCGATTTTGGTCGATAAATAACACCATTTTCAAGAAGTACTTCTTCTTCAGGTTCTATGATGCGATCTGTAATAAGCAATGTCGCATGTGGTTTCGCTTCAATCGCAGCATGCGTTGACGAATAAATTTTAATTTGCTCAGGCATTGGTGTATCACGCATCCACCAGTCGCGTTCACCCGTTTCTTGAACGATTGCGACATGCTCCTCGTTAACAACAGAAGCACTTACTGGTGTTAGTTTATCAGCACTGTCCCATACCCAGCCAAAACGTGCACCGAATAAATCAACAGGGATCGTCTTTTGCACATCTGAAGCTGTTGTAATAATTGGATTAGCTCCAAGTGCTGCAGCTACTTCATGTGTCAGCTCATTGGCTCCGCCTAGATGTCCAGATAACACGCTAATAACATTTTCACCACGGTCATCAATGACAACAACGCCTGGATCTGTCTTTTTATCCTTTAATATCGGTGCGATCATGCGTACAACTGCACCGAGTGAAATGATTAAAATTAAACCTTTATATTGCTTAAACAAGGTTGGCAGCAGCAAACGCACAGTACCTGTAAACATTTGTATATGCTTTTCTGCTTCATCGCCCTGCTCAAATTTACTCATGTAATATAAATCACTCGCCGCAAAAGTATGCTGCAAGCGACGTCCAAGTTGTACACCATGCTTAGTGATGGCTACAACAGCATAAGAATTTCGTTGCTCAACTTCTGGTAAGACACCCTCTTGTAACTCAATCACTCGTCTTCACGCCTTTTCTAAAGCCATGTGTAAAGGTAGCATCATATAATTTCGAACGATATTGATCCTTATCATGAATAGTCGGATCTAATGCCCAGCCAGCTAAAATCATCGCATGCTTACGAATACCATTCACACGCATTGCTTCATCCAGTTCAATTAATGTTGTACGTACGATTTTTTGATCTGGCCAAGAAGCTCTTTGAATAACAGCTACTGGTGTATCATCAGCCCAGCCTGCACTTTGCAATTCTTTTACGATTTTCTTCGTTAACGTTGCACTTAGGAATAATGCAATTGTACAGTGGTGACTCGCTAAATCGCGTAGCTTTTCAAATTCCGGCACAGGTGTACGTCCTTCGGCACGCGTTAAAATAAGCGTTTGTGTTAAGTCAGGAATTGTTAATTCTGCCCCGATTGCCGCTGCAGAAGCGAAGACAGAGCTAACTCCAGGAATAACCTCGTAGCCAATGCCTTCTTTTTTTAATAGGGCCACTTGCTCCATGATCGCGCCATACATAGCAGGATCTCCTGTATGCATACGAGCAACTACTTTACCCGCATTGACGCGATCTACCATGACCGCTACCATTTCCTCTAAATGCATACCAGCTGTACGGATAACCTCCGCATCTGGCTTTGCTTTTGCAATAAGATCTTCATTTACTAACGAATCTGTATACATGACAACGTCCGCTGTTTGAAGCATATGTAAACCTTTTACTGTAATTAAATCTGGATCACCAGGCCCAGCGCCGACAATATATATTTTCTTCATTATTTTCGCACCACCATTAACGTTAAATATTCTAAATCAACACCGTCTAGCTCGCGCACATCCCAAATAACCTCCTCGTCAGACGTTACCTTTGTTACGACAGATGCCTTATCAAGTAAATCTAAATCACGTAGTACCTCAAGCATTAAATCAATAACCTTCGCTACTTTTATGAACACCACTGCATCGTGACTTTCAATCGCTTCACGCATTGCATCATAGTCATCGTAGGCAGGTACGATGGCAACACGGTCATCACCATCTGCCAGCGCAATTCCTAAACGTGATGCCGAACCATTGAACGAAGAAATACCCGGAACTGTTTGAATTTCAACATCTGGATGCATGTCCTGCATAAGCTTCATCATATGGATGAACGTACTATATAATAGTGGGTCTCCCTCTGTTACGAATGCGACGTCTTTGCCCTCTTTTAATTTTCCATAGACAAGTTCAACAGATTTTGTCCATTCTCGTTCTAAAACAGCCTCATCCTTAGTCATTGGGAATACTAGGCCAAGCATATCCTTTTCTTCTGGATTTATGTAAACATCTACAATTCGATGTGCATAGCTTTTACTGCCTTTTAACTTTTTTGGATACGCAATAACAGGCGACTCCTGAATGACGCGGAAAGCTTTAACTGTAATTAACTCTGGATCGCCAGGACCTACGCCCAAGCCATATAAAATACCAAGATTACTCATGATTTTCTTCCTTTCGATATGCAGAAATAATATAAATTGGATTTAATGGGACAAAACGTGTCATATCTAAAATTGGTTTACTGCGTGCAAGCTGTGCCTGTAATATGTCAACAGCAAAGCCACAAGCCTTAAACGCTTCGACTGCCTTATATAAATTTTCAATGGTTGCAGCGTTCAATACAATGCGACCATTTGGCTTCAATCGAGTACAGCACATTTGTAATAGCTCCACCATTTCGCCTCCTGTGCCGCCGATAAAAATCGCATCCGGATCAGGGAAGTTATCCAGTCCTGCAGGTGCTTTACTATGAATAGCTGTTATATCAACACGGAATTTCTGCTGATTTTGCAGGCAATTTTCTAAATCAGGTGCATTTTTCTCCACCGCATATACTTGACCTTCTGGTGCAAGCTTACCAGCCTCAATCGCCATAGACCCTGTGCATGTACCTACGTCCCAAACGATGCTATCCTTTTGTAGCTGCATCGCTTGTAAACTTAAGACACGAATTTCTTTTTTCGTAATAAGCCCTTTATCCGGCTTACGCTGTGAGAATTCTTCATCATCGATACCGAGCGTATAGCGTTTCGGTTCTGATATTTGTTTTAATATTACGACATTTAAAGGAGAAAAGTCTGTAGTCTCTAATTCATCAAGAGAATACGAGCCACATTTTTCATTAATGCCCTGTAAATTTTCTGCTACAAATGTGCTGTATTCTGTCATACCAAAATGCTTTAAATAGCGTGCTAGCTCATTAGGATTATTATCAGCATCTGTTAAAAGGGCTACTTTCTTTTTCCCATCAATACGTTGCGCCAAGCCTTTCATAGAGCGTCCATGAATACTTGTGACATAAGCATCCTGCCAGCTTTCTCCCATCTTCGAAAAAGCAAGCTGTACCGAGCTCATATATGGGTAAACCTCAATGTCTAGCTTTTTCGCTAAATACCCACCGATTCCGTAAAATAATGGATCACCCGACGCTAGAATAACAGTATTTCTTGTTTCTGCAGATAATCTTTCAACAAGCGCTGTAAGACCACCTTTAATCAATATTTTTTCTCCAGTAAAGCTCGGGAAAAATTCTAGAACACGCTCCCCACCAACAAGTACCTCACAGTCTTCAATCCACTGTACATATTGCGGTAGTAAGCTTTCTTGTCCGTTATCCCCGATCCCAATCAATTTCATCGATCGATGCAATGTCATCAGCCCTTCCTAATAATTGTCCCTGCATCGAATAGATCGATGTGGAAAGCGTTAAACCGCCTCTAACATGATGTAATGAAGAATAGCAACAAGCCTCACATAAATGGTAAAAGAAAGCATCATAGCCCTTCTCTGCCATAATTTCGCCGACTTGTGAAGCTGTATTGGCCTCGCGAACCTCACCTACGGTCACTTCATCTGCACCAATATCCACTGCTAATTGTGCTAAAAAGTTAAAATCAATCGGAGCACTTTTGGAATGTACCATCATGACCCCTTGTGCCACCTTCGAAAATTTACCCATCATACCAACTAGTGAAACTTGTTTAATACCAAGTCGTTTACAATGCTTTAATGTAAAGCCAACAAAGTCGCCCATCTCTATAAACGCTTCCTCTGGCAAATGAGGATACTGTGCCATCCCAAATTTTTCACTGCGTCCACCAGTAGTCACGACTAAATGTTCACAGCCAGCTGCCTTTGCAACACTGATAGCTTGAACGATACTTGCCATATAAGCGGAACTTGAAAAAGGCACGACGGTTCCCCTTGTGCCTAAAATGGAGATGCCTCCAATAATACCAAGTCGCCCATTTAACGTTTTTTTTGCAATTTCCTCACCTTCAGGGACAGAAATCACTACATTGACGCCTCTGTCAATTTCAAAATCGTCAAGCACACCCTGTACAGTACTATGAATCATCTTCCGTGGCACAGGATTAATCGCCGCTTCGCCAACAGGTACTGGTAAGCCGGGCTTTGTTACGCGCCCGACACCAATCCCTCCGTCTAAATGAATGCCCGGTGTGTCTGCCCAGCTCACTGTACCAATAATAAGTGCCTTATGTGTAGCATCTGGATCATCACCAGCATCTTTAATCGTTTCACAACTTACAGCATTATTCTGAAATGTACATTTTTCTATCGTAAAGGTTGCATCTCGCCCAATCGGCAAATGAATTGTACTTGTTTCTTGCTCTTCATTTGAAATTAAGGCCAGTAATGCAGCCTTCGTTACAGCAGTTGCACAGGCTCCCGTTGTATAACCGTGACGCATGTCCTTGGGATCCTTTTTAGGCTTCCGCTCCATTATTTTTTCGCCTGTTCATCCGCTAAAAGTGAAACAGCATTCAATGCGGCAACCGTCACTGTACTACCGCCTTTACGACCAACATTTGTAATATACGGAATACCTTCTAGTTTCAACAGCTCTTCCTTTGACTCAGCAGCAGAAACGAAGCCAACTGGCATACCAATAATTAAATCTGGTTTCGCTAAGCCTTCTTTAATTAAACGAATTAATTCAAGCAATGCTGTCGGTGCATTACCAATTGCATAAATACCACCTTTATGTAATTTAGCAGCCTTTTGCATAGAGATAATCGCACGCGTAGTGTTTTGTTTTTTCGCTTCAATTGAAACGTCTTCATCTGCAATATAGCAGTGTAAATCGCCACCATGCTTTTGGAAGCGTTTTTTCCCTGAACCACTTTCAATCATTTGCACATCTGCAATGACATGGCGACCTGCAAGAATTGATTTAATACCTGCTTCAATCGCTCCTGGTGTAATAATAACGCTACGTCCTAGTTCAAAGTCAGCAGAAGCATGAATGATGCGGCGTACAATTTTCCACTCGTCTTCTGAGAAATTATGCTCGCCCATTTCCTCTGCAATAATTGAAAAACTGTAATCGTAAATTTTATCTGGGTCTACTGTTAATGGTTTGAAATCTGTTTTAAAGTCCATCTGGATTGCCTCCTAAAGTGTGTTTTGTACAGCTTGTAATACATCTTCGAATGTAGAATATTGCTGTCCGTATTTTATATTTGGTCTTGCAATTAAAATCGTTTCAATGCCACATGCAAGGGCAGCGTCTAGCTTTTCATCCACCGAGCCTACCTTGCCGCTTTCTTTCGTAATCATCAATGTCACATCATATTGACGAAACAGTGCTTCGTTTAATTCCTTTGAAAAAGGGCCCTGTATCGCTACGATATCTTTTTGTGCCACACCAAGTGCTTCACATTTTTCCATATTATCGAGTCGAGGAAGCATGCGCGCGATCACTCGCGTATTTTCTAAACCATGTAATACCTTTGTAAAGGTAGCAAGCGTTTTACTGCCCGTCGTCAGCATGATAACACCACGTTTTTCAGCTGCTAAGTGGGCAGCCTCCTCGTAATCTTTCACAACCGTAATAAGGGGATGTGCATAATGTTCATGGGCACGTTCATAGCGAATATACGGTACATTTGCTTGCTCCGCTGCTGCCATCGCATTTTTTGAAGCTTCTTCAGCAAATGGATGAGAGGCATCTACAACTAAACGGTACCCTTGCTCTGTGATAATCGTCGCCATTTCCTCAGCTGTTAATCGTCCGACTAAATGAGGAAGGCCCACTTCTGCAAGGCTTGAAGCGGCTGATTCAGTAACGACGGTTGCCGTCACAGCGTAACCCGCTGACTGTAATTCAAGTGCTAGATTCCTTGCATCACTCGTCCCTGCTAACATGAAAATCATTGCACCGGCTCCTCTTCATGGTGATGATCGTGGTCATGGTCATGGTCGTGATTGTGGTGTTCATGGTCATGGTCGTGATTGTGGTGTTCATGGTCATGGTCGTGATCATGGTGGTCATGTCCATGGTCGTGGTCATGATGGTGATGATGATGCGCATGACCATGCACCGCCGCATAAGCACGATAGTTTTCTAAATCTTGCATGCCTGTTGATGTACCATTCACAGCTTGCTCAATACGCTCTAATAACACATTTTGCAAACGCTCATGATAGCCAAAATAGTTGGCAATTTGAATATCACAGTCAGGATATTTTTCGTTAAACTGCTTACACATACCATTCATACGTTCCATGAGGATACCTGTGAATAAAAAGTACGGTAGCATAATGATTTTTTTAGCACCAAGCTTCACACAGCGCTCAATACCTTCTTCAACACGAGGATCTGTCACACCCATAAAGGCGCTTTCCACAAACTGAACCGGAAGTTTTTCCCACAACAGGCGTGTAATCTTATAAAAATCACCATTTGCAGATGGGTCACTACCGCCTCGTGCAATTAATAAAATGGCAGTATCCTTATGTTCTTCTTCCACATTGAATCCAATTTCTGCTAAACGGTCTTCTAAAATAGCAAATATTTCTTCATGGATTCCGATTGTTTGGCCATATGTGAACGTTATATTTGGATAATGCTCACGCGCATGTTCGATTTCTGCTGGAATATGCAGTTTTGAATGTCCCGCATGAAGAAGAATAATCGGAATAACATGCACCTCTGTAGCGCCCTTCTTCACACAGTTCGTAATACCTTCTTCAATGTTCGGCGAGGCAAACTCTAAAAAACATGTTTCTACTAAAAAACTCTCATCAATACGAGGTGTCATTTGCTCGATAAACGTGCGTACCTCATCATTTCCTGCTGCTAAACGGCTCCCGTGGCCGACAAATAAAATTGCTTTCATCTCATTACCCCTCACTAGTCGCCGCATGGAGCTGGCTCAACTTTTATTTTTGAAGACATATCCTGATACGTAAAATGAAGTATCTTTTTCACACGTTTGAAGTATTTAAACAAACGTTCATTTGGATGTGCATTTGCTTTATACTCTTCGATAATGTCTGTAATTAGCGGTATAAGCTGCTCAGGCTCTAAGCCCTCAACAACAGGCTGGGCCGCATGTGCTGTACGGCCAACCGGCTTAGCACCAATAAAAACATCAAACTTACTTTTGCGATAAACAATCCCAATATCATCAAATACCGCTCGATAACATGCCATACCACAGCCGTTAAAACCAATATTTAACGTTTTCGGTAACGACATTCCCCCAAGCTTTTCTTGAATCTCTTCTGCATAAGGAATCGAATCGAACTTTTCTCCGTAACAGAAGTCACAAGCCTTTAACGAAAGCACGTCACCAATTGGTGCTAGTAAAAAGCCAACTTCACGAAGCTTTGCTGTAATCTCTTCAGGCGCAGCTGTTGGAATTTTCAAATGAATTTGATGGTCTGGTGTATACTCCATCGTGCCTTCCTCTCCAACAACTTCTGCTAAAGTCATCATTTGTTGAGGAGAAAAGAACTTATTGGCTACTCCTGGACTAACAGCTAATTCAAAAATAGATTCAATTTTTTGGTGAATAAGCTTGGGTGTTGCCTTCACAGCACTTGTTCCCTTCACCATCGCTAGTGCTGTTGTCGCCATTTCAAGTGATGACTTTTTTTTAGGCTTTGGTTCTGGTGTTATCGCTAAACTGGACTTGATTCGATTTGCATTAGGATCTGTCGCAAAATCATTACGCGCCTGTCCTGTTTCTTGATTCATTGCCCACGGTTCATTTTCTTCTTTCAGTCGTTGATGTGGTCGTAACGGTTGTTTTTCTTCGCCAAGTGTATATTTACGCTGATAACCACGTGGCGTAATCATTTTATTGTCGTAGAAGAACGTTGATGAATTTCCAATCACAACGGTTGTTAGCATACCAATATCGTGTTCTAGCATTTCTGCCAAAGTTGTCATTGTAATTTCCTGGCGTTCACGATACGCGCTTTTCACAAGTCCTACCGGCGTATCTGGAGAGCGATATTCTAATAAAATTCGTTGTGCCTCCACAATTTGTCTCGTACGACGACCACTCTTTGGGTTATAAAGAGCAATAACAAAATCCGCCATTGCGGCTGCTTCTACTCGTTTTGCAATTAAATTCCAAGGCGTTAAGTGGTCACTTAAACTAATCGTACAGGCGTCATGCATAATCGGAGCACCTAGTAAACTTGCACACGAATTGATAGCCGAAATACCCGGAACAATTTCTACCTCAACACCAGTTGCTTCCGTCCAGCCTAGCTCGATTAATACCTCATACACTAATCCCGCCATGCCATAGACACCAGCATCTCCGCTCGAAATAACAGATACGATACTGCCTGCCTCTGCTTGGCGGACCGCTTCCTGTGCACGTGAAACCTCTTCTGTCATACCGGTACTAATAATTGACTTTGCACTTACTAAATCCTGAATAAGTTCAACATAAGTTTTATAGCCTATGATCATATCACTTTGTTGTAGTGCCTCCACAGCACGAGTCGTAATATGTTTAAAATCTCCAGGTCCAAAGCCAACTACGAAAATCTTCCCTTTTTGCGACATTTTGTTACCCCTCTTTCACCTTTTCAATACCTTTAATGGCTGTTGTTTGTGCTGTACGCTGTAACGAACCTTCACGCAGTGTAAAGACATGCTCATTATGTAACGATTCGTGATTTAAATCTTGAACAAGTGCCCGCGCATGCTCTGTGGTCGGCACACGGTACCAATTCCCTTGAGGATAAGCGATGACAACACAAGCATCCTTACACCTACCATTACAGCGTGTCCTTGTCGTATGTATTTCCTTATCAATCGCCAGCAACTGAATTTCATCACGGATTGCCTGTGTAATTTCCTCTCCATCTTTTTTCATACAGCTACTGCCATTGCAAATAAAAAGATGCGTTTTCATCCCCTCTAAATTCCATGTTGTCATTGTTGTTCTCCCCTCATTTGCTTTTAGGAAAAAGAAAAAACCTTTACTCTAGACGAAGAGTAAAGGTTTTGTAGAAGCCAAATTAAAACGAATATATACAGGTACTCGCTCTCGCTTCAACTTCTCCCTCCGAAAAGTTTGCATGCATTTATCGCAATAAGCAGGTTTCCTGACTTAAGCTTCCTTTTACTTTCGCGCCTTCCCGAGTTTTCACTAGTGGCATTTGCGATTTCATCAGCTATTACAGTAGCGGGGGCTGTATCGGATTTTCACCGATTTCCCTATTATCTCGAAAATATTCGAGCACTTATTGACGTTTTTATATGAAATTGTATTTTTTATGTAATAGAAATCTGTCTCTATCATAGCTTATTTTTTTAAAATTTCAATATTTCTTTCTTAATTTGTGGCATTTTTATTAATTATTCAGCAAATTTCCCCTAGAAAAAAGGGAAATTCCTCTTCTGTATTATCCGAATTTTCTACAATGCCCCTCAATTTAAAAAATTTTTCATAAAAAAGATAGCTTGTTTACGGAAATTCATGTTACACTTTGTCGTGAAATCTCACAACTTCATCTTTTTTCGGTGCGAATTGTTCATCAATTCGCTTAAAAGGGAAGCCGGTTTAAGTCCGGCGCGGTCCCGCCACTGTACTAGGGAGTTTTATAGATAATGTCACTGTCCAAAGGATGGGAAGGCCTATAAAACGTTGAACTAAAGCCAGGAGACCTGCCGAAAAATAAGTGATCGTTTCAACCTACGAGGATAGGTGTGCGCCTAGCAGATTAGATTTTTAATTACTTTTTTAGCTATGCACTTTTCCTGAATCGGAGAAGTGTTTTTTTTATCTTCATTTTCATCTCAAGGTGGTAGATGCGTACAGATATGGTTCCGGTTGAGGAGCAAAACACCTATTTTATGGCAAGGTGAAATAATTTCGTTCGCACGCTAATTCGAAAATTTTAATGTAAGGAGGAGAGATTTTGAAATTCTCAGGTTGGAAGCTTAGTTATTTCTTACTGGCATTTTTATTCGTGCCAAATCGTGCATTTGCTATGCATATCATGGAGGGCTTTTTGCCGATTGAATGGGCAATTTTTTGGTGGGTCATTTCCATTCCATTTATTATTTTAGGATTACGTTCAATTCGCAAAACCATTGATGAAAATCCTGAAACAAAAATGATACTAGGTTTATCGGGTGCCTTCGCCTTTGTGCTATCAGCCTTAAAAATCCCTTCTGTAACAGGGAGTTGCTCGCACCCGACAGGAGTTGGACTTGGGACTGTTCTTTTTGGGCCACTAGCTATGAGTGTGATCGGGACAATCGTATTATTATTCCAATCTTTACTTTTAGCACATGGTGGACTTACAACTTTAGGGGCAAACGCCTTTTCCATGGCAATTGTTGGTCCTATTATTGCTTACTATGTTTTTAAAGGCTCACAAAAAATAGGGCTATCATTTTCCATAGCTGTCTTTTTAGCAGCAATGCTTGGTGACTTAGGTACATATGTTGTCACTTCTGTACAGTTAGCTCTTGCCTTCCCTTCTGAAGTAGGAGGATTTATGGCTTCATTCACAAAATTTGCTGGTATTTTTGCATTAACACAAATTCCTCTCGCTATTAGTGAAGGAATTTTAACAGTGATCGTTATGAACTTCTTGAAAAAATATAATTTGAGCGAACTAAAAGCATTACGTGTTTTCTCAGCAAAGGAGGCACACTAATATGAAAAAAAATTTACTGCTCCTAGCAATTGTTGTGTTTCTAGCAATCTTCCCTCTCTTTATCCAAAAAGGTGCAGAATTTGAAGGGGCTGATGGCCAAGCAGAAGCAGCGATTAGTGAAATTAACGCTGACTACGAACCTTGGTTTGAAAGCATATGGGAGCCACCGAGTGGTGAAATTGAAAGCTTATTATTCGCACTACAAGCTGCTATCGGCGCTGGATTTATCGGCTATTTTATCGGCTTAATGCGCGGCAAACATAAAGAAGGTTAAACGCTATGTTACTCATTGATAAGTATGCATATATGAATAAACTAGCGTCTGTTCATCCGCTAGAAAAAATGACGTTATCCCTGGGATTACTATTATTGTCGCTTATCATTAGAGATGAACGAATTTCACTCATTACATTTATTGTGATGAGTGCTTTTATCATTCTAAGCGCAAAAATTCCATTTAAATATTATGCAAAACTACTATTGCTACCAGGATTTTTTTTACTTTCAAGTTTAGTATCCATATTAATTTCTATAGCACCATCAACAAGCACGCTACCTGCTCACATATGGTCTTTCACTGTAAATAATTGGACAATTTTCGTCAGCAGTGCAAGCATAACGATAGCACAGCAGCTTTTTTTCATCGTCCTTGGCAGCACTAGTTGTTTGTATTTTTTAATTCTTACAACATCGGTACAATCAATTTGCTATGTTCTACGACAATGGCGACTTCCTGTTTTATTTGTAGAGCTAGTAGAATTAACGTATCGTTTTATTTTTATATTTTTAGACAGTATGCAAAAAATTCATCTTGCCCAGCAGGCTCGCTTAGGTTACCGCTCCCCTATGCAGTGGCTACGCTCCATATCAATGCTGATTGCAGCGTTATTAGCAGAGCTGTTTCAACGAAGTCGTGAGCTAAACAATGCAATGGAAGCACGCGGTGGCGAAACTGTCTATTGGCAAGAGAATGTTACCTATTGCATGAAAAACTGGCTAGGTATTGCTACTATCTTTATTTCCCTCATCATTTATGGAGGTTTTTTCTGATGACAGACTTTTACTTTGAACTAAATCAATTATCCTACGCTTATGCCGATGGAACTCATGCTTTAACAGATATTACACTCCAAATTCCAAAGGGGAAAAAAATCGCTTTACTTGGTCATAATGGAGCTGGAAAATCAACGTTATTTCAGCATTTAAACGGCATTTTGAAGCCTACCACTGGAAATATATCCTTTTGTGGCAAAGAACTTAAATATAGTAGAAAAGCATTAAAAGAATTACGCCAACAGGTTGGTATTGTTTTTCAGGATGCAGACAACCAGCTTTTTTCAGGTACAGTTAAGCAAGATATTGCATTTGGACCTTTGAACCTTGGTTGGACGACTGAAAAAATTGAAGAGAAAATAGCATGGGCTGTTGCTCAAACTGAAGTTGAACCATTACTCGATAAACCGATCCATTTTTTGAGTGTTGGACAGAAAAAACGTGTGGCAATGGCTGGAGTTCTAGCGATGGAACCATCTGTTTTATTATTAGATGAACCAACAGCTGGACTAGACAATTATTATGTTGCACAAGTTTTACAGTATTTAGCTAAATTAGAGAATGGTGAACGTACTATTTTACTAGCAACGCATGATATCCCATTAGCCTATGAATGGGCAGATCAAATAATCGTAATGGAAGCTGGGGAAATTATTTATAATGGAGACCCTGTTGAATTGTTCTATCAAGAAGAGTTACTTGAACGGGCCCATCTCGAACGCCCATGGGTCTTTGACATGACGATTGCCCTGCAAAAGAAGAAACTATTTGAGAAAAACATTACAATGCCCCGTTCAAAGGGAGATTTACAAAGACTAATTGAGCAGCTTTAAGACGATGCTTTAAGGTTATAACATTTCTTGGACTATAGTTGCGTTTTTAGCTCATCACCAAAAGTTGTGGATGACATTTGTTAAAATATATGCCCTGTATATTAGGTGATTGGAGTGTCAAGTTCCGCCGCTAACCAAGCGAACTTCGCCGCTAAAGCATCATGTTCCGCCGCTAACTAAGTGAACTTCGCCGTTAAAGCACCCTGTTCTGCCGCTATCTAAGCGAACTTCGCCGCTAAAGCACCCTGTTCCGACGCTAACCAAGCGAAGTTCGCCGCTAAAGCATCATGTTCCGACGCTATCTAAGTGAACTTCGCCGCCAAAGCATCATGTTCCGCCGCTAACCAAGCGAACTTCGCCGCTAAAGCACCCTGTTCCGACGCTATCTAAGCGATTTTCGCCGCTAAAGCACCCTGTTCCGCCGCCAACCAAGTGAATATCGCCGCTAAAGCATCATGTTCCGCCGCTAACCAAGCGAACTTCGCCGCTAAAGCATCATGTTCCGCCGCTATCTAAGTGAACTTCGCCGCTAAAGCATCATGTTCCGCCGCTATCTAAGTGAACTTCGCCGCTAAAGCATCATGTTCCGACGCTAACGAGCGTAGATCGCCGCTAACCAAGCGGCAGCGCCAATTCTTTTATCTGTGCGAAAGCCAAAGCGTCCAGTCGGAACGGAAATCAACCACTCGTCATAGTGATGATTCATAGATTTTACATAAAGGAAAAATATAGATTGGTACTTTTGGAAAAATAACGCCTTATTTACGAAACTTTTCTATCAGTCATCCGTATTAGTATAGATGTAACTTAAATCAACACAATCAAGGAGGTCATACAGTTGAAGAACTGGAAGAAAAAATCATTTGCTATAGTAGCATCTGCTGCACTAATGGTTCCTACTGCTTCTGCCTTTGCTGAAACACCACAAAAAGCAGAGAAGAACCCAGAGTCAGTGAAAGTAGCAAACAATCAGAAACAAACCGAAAAGAATCAAAAAGAATGGATTAGTCAGGATACAATTATCGTCAAGCACTCTGGTCTTGATAAGAATGTGCATAAAAAAATTGGCGCGAAAGTAATCCGCTCTATTCCTTCTTTAGGTTACGATGTTATCCAACTTAACAAGGGAGTAACTTTAGAAAAAGCAGTTTCATATTATGCAAATCAAAAAGGGGTTAAAAATGTTTCTCCAAGTTACATGTATCATTCCTTCGACACTGGCGTAGATCCAAAGAAAAATGATATGTATCATTTAAATCTGCTTGAAATTGATAAGGCCCTAGAATTAGCAGGCAATAATGAAGTGAAAGTTGCGGTTATCGATTCTGGTGTAGATTTTAAACATCCAGATTTAAAATCTCAAGTGCTTCCACCATATAATGCAGCAGCACCTGCCAATACTCCTTATCCTAATGACCATGGAACACATGTAGCAGGTATTATTGGAGCAGCAAAAGACAATGCTGTAGGAGGACATGGGGTTAATCCAAATGCTAAGCTTATGCCAATTGATGTATTCAATGGGAAAGCTGGTGCCAATGATTTTGTCATAGCCCAAGGTGTACTTTATGCTATTGAGCAAGGCGCAGATGTTATTAACATGAGCCTTGGTGGCTATGGAGAATCTCCACTATTGAAGGAAGCTGTTCAGAAAGCGATTGATCAAGGAATTACCGTTGTAGCGGCTGCAGGAAATGAATCGACAGATAATTACTCCTTCCCTGCTTATTTCGAAGGCGTCATTAGCGTAGGTTCTACAAATGACAGAAACAAACTATCAAGCTATTCAAATTATGGTCCATCGGTTGACCTTGTAGCTCCAGGTGAAGCTGTATACAGTACTATTTATGATGAGAAAAAAGGATCATCCTATGGAAAAATTAGTGGGACATCGATGGCATCCCCCGTTGTTGCAGGTGTTGCGTCCCTACTAAAATCAAAATATCCAAATTTAAAGCCTCATGAAATAGAAGCTATTCTCGAAATGACAGCAAAGGATTTAGGTGACAAGGACTATGATCTTACATATGGACATGGCCTCGTTAACCCTGTGAAAGCATTACAGTTTGATATAAAAAATCTACCTAAACAGTATTCAGAAACAAAAGAAGAGCGTATAAAAAACGCAAAAGTCCTCAAAAAGAATACACTAAATACAGAAAAAGGTGAATTCAAGCAACCGGACGAAAAGAAATGGTACAAGGTTGATCTGGAAGCAAAAGAATATGCGCAACTGACATTAAAAGGTGCAAACAAATACGATTATGCATTTGATTTGTACTTCTACCCTGAAGGTAACAACGGGGAAGTAGAACCAATCAACGTGAATGATGTTCGCGTAGGAAAGCAAGAAGGATATTTATATAAAGCAGATCAAAAAGGAACCCTTCTTGTCGGAGTAAAGGATCATAATGGCAGCTACGACTTAAAGGGCAAATCTAACTACATCTTCACAGCTCAAACAACGAAAGAATTACCAATTGATGCATTAGAAATGGACAAAATGGAGAAGATCGGAAAATTCCCATTCAGTACAGCAGGGAAAAACTATACCCTACTTTCTAAAGATCAGCAAAGTGACAAAGATTACTTTACATTTTCAGTAAAAGAACCAACGACACTGAAATTTGATTTATCTGGTATTCCAGGTGTTACAGCATCTATGGAACTTTATCTAAAAGAAGACTTAGATAATGTACCAGCAAAACAAGTCGATACTGAGGAAGAAGAAAAGGCCTATCCACTCCAAGCATCGTACGGCACGGGTAAAGGCGAAGAAGTAAGCCTTATTGTCGATGCTATGCCTGAAGAAGAGTATGTACTAAGCGTATCCAATGAAAACGGAAACGATTTCTCACTTGGAATGTTCTTTAGTGGCGGTATTGATACGAAAGAAAATATTAGTGAATCAATTATTCCTTACACATTAAAAGGAGCAACCGTTACCGTTCCTAAAGATGAAGACGGGCTTCCATTAATGGAGGAAATGCCAGAAGAAAACGTACAAAAAGATCAGTTACCTTTAACTGAAAGTAAAATAACAAAACGCAATGAAATAGATGATTTAATGACTATGCTCATGAATCCAGATGCAATGGAAAATCCAGAAAACGTGGATGCAATTATGGAGCATGCGATTCGTTTTGATATTGGTAAAGATCAAAAAGCATACTTCCAATCAGAATATGATACAGATTACTTCTTATTTAAAGCTAAAGAAGACGGCGTATATGGTTTCAACATTAAAAAAGGTATGAATCAAATGCCATCTGGTACTGTATTTGAATATGATGAAGAAACAAAAGAATTATTACCAATCTCTTCATTATCAAATGATTTAGGGCTAATGAGTCTATTCCTTGGATCAAAAAGTGATGAAAACGAAGCAAAAACGATTGCATTGAAAAAGGACAAAACCTATGTTGTAAAAGTTGGTAATCTCGGTGGCCGTTCTACAGAACCATATACACTTAAAACTAGTAAAGTGGCAGCTATTCCAGAAGGTCATAATAAAGCAAATAATACAGAAAAAACAGCTCAAAAGATTCAACCTGGTACTAGCTATAAAGATTATCTAGTTTATCATGATGATACGGATTTCTACTATTATAAACAACAAGGCAAAGATGAAGTCATGAGCCTTCTTGTTTCTTCCGTACTACTTGCAAATGAACAGCTAGATAAATTACCTAAAGAGCTACAAAACAACTTAAAATTCTCAGGCTCCATTATTGAAGACACAAATGGTAATATGGTAATTGATCCAAAAGAAATGGCAACAGAACTTCCATTTGGTCAACCTGAAAATATCTTTGAATTACTACTCGGTATCTCGGGTACAACAGATGTAAATACTTCATTTAAAGCGAAAAAGGATCACGGTTATTTTATTGTTGTTAACGGCATGAAACTTGGACAAGTATCAACCCAACCATATAATTTAACATTGGTTGATCATACAAAAGTAGATGAAGATGCAGACTCCAAGTTAGTGAATGGTGTACCTTCAAAACTATCTCCGCTTACGAAAAAAGACGATAAATGGGTAGCGACTCAATATTTAAATGCAGGTGTTCCATTTGGTGATAAGGACTACTTTGAATTTAACAATGACCGCAAACGCGATGTGCTCTTCTCTCTACAAACAGAAAAAGCACTTGATGGCGTTATCCGTATTATTGATGCAAAAGGAAAAACAGTAGAAACCTTAGATCTTTACGGAGCAGGAGATGCTGAAGTAGGTTCAGTTGAACTGGATGAAGGAACATACTATATTGAAGTAAGTGAAGCTGACGGCAAAGCAAGTACACAACCATATACACTTGAAATAAAATAACTTGAAAGTTTATCCCCTAGATGATGAAAAATCTAGGGGATTTCTTTATCACGATCGACCGTGATGGATGAGATACTACTTCTTAACTAAAATACTTTACATAATTACAGTATTGGTCTTGTTTCATATTAAGATTCTCATATAGCTTCCTTGCATTAACATTATCCGTTGCCGTTTGAAGCGTCACATAGCGAGCATATTGCTGCTCACAATATTGAAATACTTTTTCCATCAGTGCCTTGCCCACCCCTAGGCTTCTAGCATCTTCTTTTACAAAAATATCATTTAATATGTATGCACGCTGTAAGGCAATGGACGAAAATGTCGGATATAATTGTGCAAAACCAATTGTATGTCCATTTTCTACAGCTACAAAAATAATGGATTCTTTTAAGACCATTCGTAATTGTAAAAATGCCTTCGCACTACTTACATCTGAATCAATTCCATAAAACTGGCGATATTCGTCAAAAAGCACAGTTAGCTCCTCTAGCTCATTCATTGTTGCTTGAAATATTTCCATCCTATTCTCCCCTTGTGTCTACTCATGATCGTCTAATCTAGTTTTCATTATAAAGGAAATAATGGAATAAATAAAAGAATATCCATCATATTCAAGCAAGAGTTACTTTAGCATGATTTTCAGCTAAAAGTTCGGCAACGTAATGATTTGCCCAATATCTTCAGCTTCTATTCCGTCTCTTACCCAAT
Organism: Lysinibacillus sp. G4S2; assembly: GCF_030348505.1. NCBI lineage: Bacteria > Bacillati > Bacillota > Bacilli > Caryophanales > Bacillaceae > Lysinibacillus > Lysinibacillus sp. G4S2. The sequence goes on from NZ_JAUCFJ010000002.1 coordinate 3,261,328, forward strand.
GCGCTTGGAGCTGCTCGTCTTTGTTACTTTCTACAATGAACGGCCAACGCTTTTCCAATCATTAGTCACATGGTTTGTATCACAGCATTGGTGATGAATATCTTCAGCACCATCTACATCGGTCCTAACATTCAACATCAATACAAGAAGGTTTTTTACTGTACCTAAAGTTTTATATCCTTATTATTTTAAATAAGTTTGGAGGATTCCTATGCTAAAAAGAAAGTTTGGAGATCGTTCACAATGGCAACGAGTTATAGAAAGAAAATATGGGCAGTCATACCTTGATACTAAGGACTTTAAGGGTTTTATCACTTTAATAAAAATAGTAAAAGTGACAGAACCCCTTCTCGTGAACTATGGAGAGAAAAGATTATGTATTGTCGATAATGGCTATATATGGTTGCAACAATTTCCTCTTGAGAAAAACCATGCAGTAACAACAATGTTTGATGCTAACGGAGAAATAATTCAATGGTATATAGATATTTGCCATAAAAACTCAATAGAAGATAATGTACCTTATATGGATGATCTATTTTTAGACCTTATCTTGTTGCCATCAGGAGAGCTGATTGAAAAAGATGCTGAGGAATTAGAAGAAGCTTATGCGAATGGTATCATTGATAAATCTCTGTATGAATTGGCTTGGAGCGAGCTAAACAGTATAAAAAGAGATATACGTAACGATGAATTTAAATTGGTTAACCTTTCTATACAACATAAAAATATTTTAATTAATGATTCCATTTCATAAACTACATTTCTCTACTTTTCTATCGAGGTACCAACATCAAAGAGACAAGGTACTCAGTGTACGTATTAGGGTTATCACATGCCAACTGTGCTTAAATAGAACATGCACGTTCAAGTTTTGTTTCATCCAACTGAAAAAAACTTTCAATCGCCCAACAAGACTTACAAATGTTGTCAATTTATTCAGCAGTAATATCCATTAAACTTGTCACGACACGTATTTCTTTACCCTTTTGATAGAAAGAGCTTGTTTTTCGATAAAAGCCCAAAAAGTTTCGATAAAATGAGAGTTTGTTTCGATAAAGAGCGATTTTGTTTCGATAAATCTTCAAAGTATTCCTATAAAACGAACGAAAGGAGTTTTATAGGAATACTTTGGGGCTCGACATTATATTACCTTGATCATTTTTTTCAATACTAAGAAAAGAGTTGGCTCTTGCTCAGAGACAACTCTTTTTTTGGTTCTTCGGCAAAAAACGAGGGTTGATTTCCGTTCCGGCTGGGCGCTTTGTAGCTGACGCTTTGCTTTCGCTACAGAAAACATTTGTAGCTGACGCTTTGCTTTCGCTACAGAAAACATTTGTAGCTGACGCTTCGCTTTCGTACAGAGCAAAGCTTCCTGGGGGCCGTCCGATGAGCCGCTTCGCTCCAGGGTCTCATCTGTGATCACTGGTCCCCGCCCAACCATGTTAACCCATATGGCCACATCCCCTACCCCAGTTAGTATTCTGGCAAAAAACAGGACAAATTCATGTGTACCCAGACTATAAATAATTGTCCCTAAACCTGTAAGAGTAGCACCAATAATTAGAAAAAAATTCGGCCCAAATCGATCAGCTAAAATCCCCATCGGAATTTGCAAACTCGTGTAGATAAAAAATTGTAAACTCGTCAATAACCCAATCGTTGATGCTGTTACATTAAAATCATGCATCAATTGGTCTGTAATCAGTCCTAGGGCGGTTCGTTGACTCGCCATTAACAAATAAGTAAATAATACAGAAACAAATACAACCCATCTATATCTGCTATTATGTTTGTCCAATGATTTCTACCCCTATTAGCTTTTATTCGAATTACAGGTAACGTTAAAAACTTGTTTTTTAAAGTAGTTTTATGATTCGAATTTGGTTGAAAATACTATTTGTAAATGTAGTATACTAAAATAAAACGTCTGATTATTCAGTCATCAAAATAACCTAGCAATTTAGTTAAAGAAAAATGATTTAACTTGTTCAACTATTGGGCAAATCCATGTAGTTTAAACCTCTACAAGGATAAAGGTGCACGCTGAATAGAGCTGGAGGGGAATATGGTGAAAAGACAACGTTCAAACAAAATATTAATTTTATTCGAGTTGATTTTTTATGCAGTATTACCTTATGTTTTATGGAATTTTGGTAGAGAGCCTTTAGGTGATTATACAGCAATGCTGATTTCAACCATTCCTGGAATTGGTTATGCCATTTACCGCTTTATTTTAGATAAGCAATTTAACATTACGGGCTTATTAATTTTAAGCTCACTAGCACTAGGTACGACGGTTGATTTGCTATCAGGCTCAGCAGAACAAATGATTTGGAACGGTGTATATCTAAGTCTCTTTTATACATTTCTTTATATTGTTACGCTATTGATTAAGCGTCCTCTTTCTTTATATTTTGCTGTTGATTTTGTATATTTGCAAGGTTATGCACGAATGGACAGCAGAGCATTATTTTTTCAAAAAGGAATCTTTAAATGGTTTCAATTTATACAAGTTATTTTCATCATCAGAGGACTTTTTATGGCAGGATTAACAGTATACCTACTCCAAAAATACGGAATTGATGGTTATGGTGGCATGCTGATATATAAGCAGCTCGCAGGGTGGGCTTTCTCAATTTTCATTATAGGCATGTTCTTTTATATAAATGTCCCAATACGAAACTTTTTTGCTAAGCAACAAAATCAATTACAAGACAACAATAATATAGCTCTCCAACAATCAAATGCAACTGTTGAATAAGCTTCATTTTCTCCTCCTTACAGGGGATTTAGTTTAATAAGAATAGGGCTTGTGTTTATAAAAAAATCTCTTACACAAGTCCTTTTGTTATGCTCAATTCCTCCCGTAGCTCCATTCAGGCTTTGACCAACCATTAGATAATCTTTGCAATTTGTTCTTCCTCTGCTTAACTATCAACCCTTATAGGTGTTATAGGCTTTTTGATCATAAAAAATCCTCCATTTCAACTGTATTGGAAGATAGTTGTCTGTCTATATCAATACGTAATTTAAAGGTACAAAAAAGGGATTCTACACTAATGATCGCTTTTGACATTAACAAAGTTCATTCCTCCAGAAATATTATTTTATATTGAGGAATTATTTCCAAATTACTAGAAAGAGTATACATAGAAAAATAAATACTTCACTAACCGTGTAGTTTACTTTAACAACATCCAATAAATTCATTGGATATATATATTAAAATATAAAGGGAATCACGAAATAATATTATTGGAACGCCGTATGCGATGAAAGTCGCACGTACGGTGTGAACAGGTGAAAAAGCTGGCGATAACTTCAAAAGCTTACCTTCTGTATGAATAAGAAGGTATTTTTTAAAGACTATCGAAATATTAAAGACGTAATGATTTAACGTTGTTTATCTAAGAATAAACGTTCCTAATTTAGTTATCATAAGGAGTGCTTAAATTGACTGTACATAGTAAATTCCCTAATTTAGAAACTGACAGATTGATTTTGCGGAATGTGGGAAATGAGGATATTGACTTTATTTATCGACTCTTCAGCAACGAAAAAGTATGTGAATTTTTATATGATGAAGAATTGTTTACGACTAGAAATGAAGCTACAGAGTTTGTTGAATGGAATTCAAATCCTGAAGAAAAAGGATTTAATCGGTGGATATTAGTCGAAAAAAATAATCAGCAACAAATTGGAACGTGTGGATATGATTCTTGGGATAGAACGAACCATATAGCGGAGATAGGCTATGATTTATGGCACGAATATTGGGGACAGGGATATATGAAAGAGGGATTGATAGTTGCTATCGAAAGTGGCTTTAATAATATGGTACTGAATAGAATTAACGCATTTGTAGCTTTGGAAAATATCAATTCTATAAAATTATTAGAAAAGCTAGGATTTAAGAATGAAGGGATTTACAGAGATAAGCATTTATTTAGAGGTAAGTATTATGACCACTACTCTTTCTCTTTGTTAAAAAGAGACTGGAATCAATTCTAAGGTTAATTCAACGATTCGACTAACGATCCCTTTAGTATGTGAATGATTGCACTTAAACTAACGGAGACTTTCCTTCAATAAGAATAGGACTTGCGTGTATTACTGAATCCCATACGCACAAGTCTTTTTGTTATGCTTCCTCAATCACTCCTGCAGCTTCTTACATAGCGTGATAGCGACGATTAGGTTACCTGTAAAAATGAACCCTCTGCCTCACTATCAACGCTCCTTTTACCATTCTCTCCATTCTTCGGTTATGTCATCTTCGGATTCTAAACCAGCTATACTCGCTGCTTCTATAATAAATTCATACAATTCTTCTCTCTCCATAGTCTCAATAAAGTAATCATAATTATCATTTAGTTCATTTAAACTGATAACCACTTTTTTAACACATTCTAAGATTTCTTCCTCAGTCAGATTATTTCCAAGTTCTTTTAGACTATTGATGTATGTATCAAGAACCTCATTAGTTGCATTTATATTTTCGTCTGTAAAAATATCATCACCTTCATCCATTCTTTGTTTCCATTCTACTGTTGGTTTATTTTTTGTTAGTTCTTCAAAAGTCATAATATCCTCCCCGAAAATGTGTTATTTTATCTTGTTTATTACTTTCTTTTATCTAACTTTTCTTTTTTTTTAAACCAATACTTTTTTTATAAACTATCGGAATTCCTTCTTAAAGTAAACTGACCGTTAGTTGAATAAGTAAATCTGTTTTGCGTAGGAATCCCAATCTTTATTATCAGTATTTATTTCAATTGTAGGAATGATTGAATTTTCAGCTTGACTCCTATACTCTTGTTGTTGTTCTAATAATAATTCACACGCTAATTTCATTTCTTCCATGGTTTTCCCTTCCCATTCATTGGGATTTCTACTACTTATTCTTTGCTCTAAATTCTCTGGTGATACAGTTAACAATGTACATCTTGCTCCCATTTCAAATAACTGGGCTTCTAATTCCTTTATTTCATCTGATATTGAATGAGAAAATGCTACTCGATGATTTAAATGAAATCTTTCCAATATAAAGAATAAGCCTTTTGAACGTTGGATTTGTCCAATTTCTCTTGACCAATTATTTAACATTTTCAGCATCGTGACTCTTTCTCTTAAGACTTGTAAGTGTTCATCTCGACTTAACGACTTTAATTCACCATTTACTTTGTGTAATACTTGCGAATAATGCTCACTGAGAACTATGACACTACGTTCGGCATCATCACTTGTGTGAAGTTGTTTCAACGCTTTTAAGACTGATGTTTTTCCAGCATTCGAGTAGCCTTCTAAGATTATCCCTCTAAAATTACTCATTTTTCCCCCTAATTAATGTTATTTGTATCTAAATAAGGTCTGTAGAATTATTTACGCTTGTTTATACAGATAGATAAGCCTTTGAAATTATCGCCAGCTTTTCCCTTTGTCCACACTACGTGCGACTTTCACCTGCATGGCGTTCCAACTAATCCTAATTTATTCTTCTACATCCTAAGCAGAACGATGTCTTTTCTTCATCATTAGATTATTTCTATTGTTACATTTCAGTCGTAAATTATTTACTTTTACTATTTGCTATTCGAAAGCTTTATAACTTTTAAGAGTGTTTTAATTTTTGCCTGGTCTTTCAAATGTATAAGCTGATGTATAGACTTATTCAAAATTATTAAGAGACGTTTATTTTTTGCTATTTCTTCTATTAAACTTAGAAGCTTTTTTGCACTATCTTCAATTGAAAAATCAGAGGCATTATTAGCCTCGTTATCTATTAATTCTGGTACAACACAATGATAATCGGAAAAGTATTGGATTTGTTTATCCCACATCCACCCTCCCACACCACCCCCATGGATCAACATTATGAGTGGCTTATGTAGTTCACCGTACTCCTTATAATGCATTACCACACCTTCTTACTTTGTTCTAGTATTTCTCGGGAAATAATTAGATTATTCTTGTATTTTATACACTGTATTTATTTTACTATTTATAGTGTCATATTTATAGTTTCTGCTGCATATATAATACTTGAAAAACATTTTGCATATTTTAATGAAGCATTGTGGCTCTTGGGATTGAGGAAGAAAGACAAAAAAATAATAAACATGGAGGTAATAAAGATGGATCAAAACAAAACGAACGAAGCAAAAGAATTAGTAAAAGCCATTACTCCTTCCAGTTTAGGAGAATTTCCCCTCGCACCAATTAGTGGCTTATATGCATGGAGTGAACAGCAAATCAGTGAGGAACTTCGTATCGATGTAGATGGATACTACCCACAAATGGTCGCAAGCGGAACTATTATTTCAAACATGTCTTCTACTATTCATTGGATTGCCAAGTTAACAGCTAATGGACCAAATACTTGGACAGGCAATATTCGAAATAAATACTTAGACGAAATACAATCATTTCCTTATACAAATGTAAAAATACAAGTAACACGCGGTTCATTACCTGAACAGCATACTGCAGAAGTCGCATTTCTGATTGGAGGAGAGACAGACAGAACTAGCTCGTTCAAGTTTCAATCTCCTTACTACCATCCTGTGGAATTTGAATTTGATGGTGAAGAAGGTACAACACCAGTCACAACCTATCAAACACACGCGCATCCAGACAAACCAACATCTTTGCCGGATGAAACTCTGTCAATTTCAGAAGTTTTTAAACGCACTGGGTTTGATGTAAAAATATCAGAAGGTAATAATATTGTTTCCAAAGACTATACAGGGACTGATAAAAAGTGGAACACTCAAGAGATGCATGATGCCATGCAAGTATATTGGTCACACTTTGATAATAAACCTCAATGGTCCATGTGGACATTCTTTGCAAATTCGGAAGCTGAAGAAGGCCATGGTCTGGGCGGTATTATGTTTGATAGTATAGGTCCGAATCATCGTCAAGGGACAGCCATTTTTAATAATTCATTTATTTCAGATCCACCTAAAGGGGACCCCTCCCCAGAAGCTTGGGTACAGAGATATCGTTTTTGGTGTGCTTGCCATGAGATGGGACATGCTTTCAATCTCCTGCACTCTTGGCAAAAACACCTAGGTCATCCTTGGGAACCGTTGGATCGCCCTCTTACCCCAGAACCAAAGGCTCTAAGCTTTATGAATTATCCTTTCAAATTTGATGGCAACCAACAGGCTTTCTTTAAAAACTTTGAGTATCGTTTTAGTGATCAAGAGCTTTTGTTTTTGCGCCACGCTCCTGAGCGCTTCGTACAAATGGGTAATGCTGACTGGGCTGTAGATCATGGTTTTGAGCAACCAAACATTTCTATGCACCCTTCATTTAATCTTGAATTGAGGGTTAACCGTAAAACATCTATATTCCAATGGTTAGAACCTGCAGTAATTGAAATCAAATTAACAAATACTTCGAATCAACCTCAGACAATCAATAAACATATATTGTCCGATTTATACGGAATGACTGTAATAGTTAAAAAAGATGGAAAACAAGGACGTCGATTACTACCTCATGTTCAATATTTATGGAACAAAGAGAATAAGGTAATAATGCCTGGTGAATCACTATACGAAACTATTTTCGCTTCCGTAGGGAAAAATGGCTGGTTAATTGATGACCCAGGATTTTATAACATTCAAGTAGCTATGCAAATAAACGGCCATAACATCGTATCAAACAACTTAAGACTTCGAGTTTTACCACCTACCGGATACGATCAGGAATTCCTTGCTCAAGACTATTTCTCTGAAGAAGTCGGCCGTGTTCTTGCATTCGATGGCAGTCGTTATCTTGACAAAGGAAACGATATCCTTCGTGAGATAACTGAAAAACTTCCTGACCATGCTGTTGCTCTTCACGCTCATATCGCCCTTGCTAAACCATTGGCGTTCGATTATCAATTCCTTGACTTCACAGGAGACTCAGATACAAAAGGTAAAATCAAACTAATACCTGCCCAACCAGATGAGGCACGTAAACAGTTTACATCTGCGTTAACAGAGCACAAACAGATTGCTGCTAAGACACTTTCCAATATAGATTATCATGATTATATGGGGACATTCAGTGAATTTCTAAGTAAACAAGAAGAAAACAAGGAAGCCGCACAGGTACAGAATGTCCTTTATCAAACGCTAGCTGAACGGAATGTGCTTGATAGTGTATTACAAAAAATCCAAGATCGCCGTGATAACTATGAACAAAAGGAAAATGAATTTTCTACGAACATATAATATTTCCCCGCTTTCCATCTAAATACAAATAGAAAACCGTCATTTCAAGAAAAGGTTAATCGAAATGACGGTTTTCTGTTTGATTTTAAAGTTTGATCATTTATTCTACTTAGGTTCGTCCCAAAAGTCCTTACTAAAACTCGTATTTGCATGATATTTCCCAACTGGTTTAGCAATATCTGAACCTCTAACGATCGTTCCTTTTCCAAACTTTTGCTCGATTTGATCAACGAGTTTAATGATTGGTTCTTCCTTTACATGCTCTTCAAAATTAAATAACGTTAGCTGTTGTGTTGTTTCTTTAATATCACTGACATTCGATACAGTAACACCCAGTAACCGTACTGGCTCTTCATTCCAATGCTTATTAAATAGATACCAGGCATGCTCAACGATATCTTCTTTTGAATGAATTGCGTTATTGATAGACTTACTTCGTGTACACGTTTCCCAATCAGCTGAACGAATCATGATACTAACAGTTACCCCAGCAAGTTTTTTAGCCTTTAATCTTTCCGCTACTTTTTCAGAAAGTATTGCGATTACTTTATATAGTTCATCTCTATCTGTCGTATCGTGGGAAAGTGTTGTTGAATTCCCTACACTTTTCGTATCATATATTGCTTCTGGATCAACAGGTCTGTCATCTTCGCCATTTGCTTTTTGTTTCATCCTCAGACCATTAATACCGAAATTTTGCTTTAATACATATTCATCAGCTACAGCTAGTTCTCCAATTGTTTGTATACCTAAATTCCCTAATTTCTCCGCTGTACTTTTACCAACCCCATGCATCTCAATGACATTCATCGGCCATAATATTGTTGGCACATCGCGCTTACGGAGTATTGTAATACCCATCGGCTTTTTCATGTCACTTGCCATTTTCGCCAAAAATTTATTTGGCGCAATGCCGATTGAACAAGGGAGTTGCAGTTCTTTCCAGATTCTATCTTGTATATTTTGTGCGAGTTGCAATACATTTTGACCATCAACTATAGGAAGTTGCAAATAACCTTCATCGATTGAAACTGGTTGAAGAATTTCACTATACTCTTTTAACAAATTAAAAAAAGACTTGGACGCAGCTCTATATCGTTCAAAATTAGGAGGTAGTACAATTAGCTCTGGGCACTTTCGCCGTGCCTCCCCGACATTCATAGTTGTATAAACTCCCCTTGCCCTTGCTTCATAACTACAAGTAATAATAATACCTCTACGTTCTTTAGGATTCCCTGCTATAGCTATGGCCTTGCCTTTTAAACTCGGGTCATAAATCTGTTCTACTGAAGCATAAAAACTGTTCATGTCAATATGGAGAATGATTCTTGATTTATTAGCCATACTATTCCCTCCATAAATAACGTATTTTCGGCAACATCTAATCGTTTAGATAGATGCGAAACGATAGGCTTTGTTGATTAACGCAAAACAAGAATGTTTGTTCTTATTTTATCATCAAAAGGGATGTTTTGGCTATCACTAACCGACATTCCTAACACGTTTTCTCATCGGAAAATTTTTGATCAATTAATCCATCTCCTTATTATAAATATTAACTAGTCATACATACGCTTAACCAATTCCATGATTATTGTTACATGCTTACTTAAACTACATGAACCATAAACAAATACCACTGAATAGCCTCTATTCTAACAGGGCGAAATTAAAAGTTACGAATCTTTTATAAGGAGTTGATGAAAGATTAATGAGCATTTTCTCATTTTCTATCAGGCGTGTTGATTAGGAAAAAATAGGTTTAATTTTTGAGCGAAAAAAAGGATTTTTGTTGGCTCATCACAAAAAGTTATGGATGATATTTGTTAAAACATATGCCATGTATTAGTTGATCTTCGTTCTGATGGGCAACTCCTTGGAGATTAGCGTCACAGATAAGACCCTGCAACGAGCAACGCGAGTAAAGCGGCTCATCGGACGCCCCAGGAAAGTACCCAGCTGGAAAGGAAATCACCCCCTCGTTTTTTGTCGAAGAGCCATAGAAAAGAGTTGTCTCAGCGCAAGAGACAACTCTTTTCTTAGTATCGAAACAAAATCGCTCTTTATCGAAACTATTTGAGCTTTTATCGAAACAAAATCTTATTTTATCGAAACTTTTTAGGCTTTTATCGAAAAACAAGCTCTCAAAGAAATCAACCACACGTTATTGTGATGATCCAATATATTCCTATTTCAACTGATCGTAGAGTAGGGCTACTCGATTCCCACTGGAAAGCGAGACAGACGAGACCCTGCACGGAGCGAATGTTTTCTGTGCGAAAGCGTAGTGTAACGTAGCGGCAATTGTTTTATCTGTGCGAAAGCGAAGCGACAGCAACAAAACGAGTAGCCCGTAGCGGAAATCTGCCTCTTAGAATGTATAAAAATGGTTAATCAACACACCTGTTAATTTTTAATCATGTGGACCGATCTAATATTAAATCTTCTTGATCTCGAATAATGTATGCTTCTGGAGTAGCGATATTGGCTCTTTCAGTCATAGCGTTAGCATGGTAATATAAAGGATTTGTCTCATACAAATATTCATCAAATTGTATTCCTGTAATTTCAGTTATTGTTGTTAAAGGAACTTGGTATTGTGTTAGGACATCCATTTTCTCTAATAAAAGATTTTTTGTCGAAGAACGAAATTCTGCCTTCAAGTTATGTCTCCAATAATCATCCTGTAGTATTTTAAATGCGACTGAATGGAGCCTATCATCAACCCCAATATAAAAAGCTACTTTCCAAAATCCGGCCGGTATCTTTATACCGCAACCTAAAGGTTTTTGATAGCCACAGTACTCCCTGTCATTTTCCGTAAAGATAGGACCAGTGAAAATTGAGAATTTTTTATTTTTGCTCTTTGTTTGATTAATAATCCATCCTTCGATATCTCCCCATTTTGTATGATGAAACTCTTTATGTTGAGGGGCAACATTGGCAAAGCAAAAAGAATCACAATCTCCATCCTTTGCTTCATCTCTTGCTCCCCAACCTACATCAGCTCTTCTGACGAGGTGACCTCTATCCCACAAGTCTGCTTGACCACCTTCATATAACCATCCGCCTACCTGATTTCCCTCTCCAATCCGATCGTCAGTATGCCAATTATTACATCTCCTAAGTTGTAAATCCCGTTCTTTATCCGTATTGTTTGCTCCATAAATTGCAAATTTCCGTACTTTATTCATCACAATTGAAAAGTGCGTAAATGGATAAACTTTACCTCCTTCTAATGCAACTTGGCCAATATCTTCACGTAAACGTGGAAAAGGGATCGGAAACGCTTCTCCTAAAAAGGTAGTATCAAAGCCTTCATTTAAACTCATTTTTGAACGACCTCCTTCTTCTCTAGAAATCAATACGAACCAATAGATCCTCTTGCACATTACAAATAAACCAGAAATATATTGCTCGGGAAAATTAATCAAAGGGATGAGGCATGTCCTAATTTTGTTTGTTTCTATTTATATATTTGCTCTGAGCAGCATATATGACTTCCACATGCTATTCTCATTACTTAAATTTTGATTTTCCGACAGAAGAAAAGATACGCTATGGTATCACCACTTTGCCTTCCCTATTTTAATCAACAAATGTATAATCCCCGTCACTTTCAAGTAAATCCTTCAAAATAATCAGTGCTTGTTCAAGTTGATTTTCAGGAGCAGTGATTGCTAGGCGAACTGCATTTACTGGCTTCGTATTTCCTACAGCAAAACGTTCAGCTGCGTACACTTGCACACCCGCTTTGGATGCAAGCAATTCAAATTGAACACTCGAAAATTTTTCGGGAAGTATAAGCCATCTGAAAATACATTCTTCTTCTCCTAAAATGTTGTAGTCTCCTAAATATTGATTAACAAGAGCATTTTGTTGCTTGGCATACGACCGGTGTTTCTCTAAAATTGTTTGTGCGATACCATCATGAATCATCCTTGCTGTAAGCTCCACCATCATAGGAGACACTGAGATATTTATATTGTACAGGGTTTCCATTATTTTCTTCCGGAGTGCTGGAGGTGTAACAATAAAGGAAAGTCTTAAGCCAGGCGAAATGGTTTTTGACACACTTGCAATATAAATGACCTTTTCTGGTGCGTAGGAGGCTATTGGTGCATATGGCTGCTCCTTAAGAAAACTATATATCGCATCCTCAATGACGATTAAACCCGTCTGCCTTGCAACTTCTGCAATCATTTTTCTTGTTTCTATCGACATTGTATGGGTAGTGGGATTATGAAAATCAGGAATAACATAAAGCCCCTTTATATGCTCATTTTTGCAAGCATATAATAACCCCTCTCTTGTCATCTCTCCGTTTCTTTGCTGAATTGCTACAAGTTGGATACCAAGCATATTTGCCGCTGTTTTTATCCCTGCATACGTAATAGGATCTGTTCCAATTCGATCTCCTGGCTGAAACAATGCAGCTAGTGTCCCAACAATGGCATTTTGTCCCCCAGCACCAAGCAAGACAGGTTGATCCGTTTGAAAGTTGACTTTTTCCAAAAGCTTTATTGCCGCCTCCGTTTGCCATGCATTACCTTCAGGTCGTCCATACTGAAATAATTTGCTAAAATTAGGGTCATTCAGCATCTTTTTCATATAACGTGTAATATCCTCATTAGCATGATTTTCTGGTAAAACAGAACCCATTTCGATCATCTGAGAAGAATTACTTGTTGGTAATAAAATTTTATTTGTCGCTGCATCTGATGAAACGAATGTTCCGCTACCGATAGAAGCATAAATAAGCCCTTTCTGTCCACAAAGCTTAAAAGCCCTTGTTATCGTGCTTAAATTAACATCTAAAAAATCAGCTAATTCTCGCTGAGGAGGAAGCTTGGTCCCTGGCGATAATTTTCCATCCTTAATATCTTTTTCAAGCTGTTCAGCTATGGCTATATATAATGGAGCCGAAATATTGCTGATATTTGGCTTCCAGCTCATTGGATACTCTTCAAATGAATTTACTGGCATATTCTAAGCTCCTTCTCTCTTAATTTTTGCATACAATATTTAATTGTCTTGCATACAATGATAATATTGTATGCAAATGATTTCAATGCTATAATTTTTAAAAAATCAGAAAAAAGGAACGATAAATTATGGAATTTTCAGAAAAAATCTTAAATACACCATCCTCTTTCATCCGAAATATTTTGAAAGTGACTGATGCAGAGGATGTCATTTCCTTTGCAGGGGGCCTTCCGAACCCAATCTCTTTCCCAATCGAAGCATTACAGGCATCTGCGAACCATGCCATTGCTGAAAACGGCAGTCGTCTATTCCAATATTCATCTACACAGGGCTATGCACCTTTACGTGAGTACATCGCTGCAAAATACCAACGTGTACACGGATTAGATGTACATGCTGACGATGTCTTTATTACAACAGGCTCACAGCAAGCTCTTGAATTAATTGGGAAAGTACTGATTAACAAAGGTGATGGCATTATCATTGAAGAACCTGGTTATTTAGGTGCTATTCAAGCATTCACATTAAGTGAACCAACCTTCTATGGTGTAACTCTTGAAAATGACGGATTAAACTTAGAAGAGTTAGAAAACGCTCTACAACAACCAAATGTAAAATTCATTTATACAGTACCAAATTTCCAAAACCCAACAGGCCTTACGTATTCTAAAGAAAAACGTCAGCAAATTTACGAAATCATTTCAAAATACGATGTAGCGTTAATCGAGGATGATCCATATGGAGAATTACGTTTCGAAGGTGAGCCACTACCATACATTGGTGCTGGTAAATTAGAAAATAGTATTTTGCTAGGTTCTTTCTCTAAAACAGTCACACCAGGAATGCGTCTTGGCTTTATCATTACGAAAAATAAAGAATTAATGCAGCATATCGAAACAGCGAAGCAAGCAACTGACCTACACACAAATATTTTCTCTCAATATGTAATTTATGATTATCTAGCAAACAATGACTATATGGAACACGTGCAAAAAATTATAACGTTATATAAAAACCAAGCAGATGCCATGCTAGACGCTATGCAAGAGTTCTTCCCAGCGCACGTGGACTACACACGTCCTGAAGGTGGCATGTTCATCTGGGCGACAATGAACAATGGAGCATCAGCGTTAGATGTTTTCCATCAAGCGATGGAGCAAAAAGTTGCCTTCGTACCTGGCGACCCATTCTACACATCTAAAACTGGGGTTAGTACAATGCGCCTAAACTATACGAATGCAACTCCTGAAGTTATCCGAGAAGGAATTAAACGATTAGGCAGTATTTTATAATCAACAAAGAAACCGTATGAGCGCATCAAACGCTTATACGGTTTTTTACATTATTCAGGATAATAGATGGTCATACTTACTCGTGTTAAAGTAGCGCCAGGATTCATATATGTGTGTGGACGGTCGGCTTTAAATCTAATAGAGTCTCCGCTTTTTAATTTAAATTCTTCTTCATTAACACAAATTGTTAAGTCACCATCAAAAACAGTGATAAACTCTTCGGTTCCCTCTTTATGAGCTTCAGCACTTAATTTTCCTTCCCTTTCAATCTCTACCGTGTATATTTCAAAGCGGCTATCCTCTTGAATAGGGAAATATGGATATACTCTATATCTTCCATTATCCTCAGACAACATCTGAACATCTTCTCTAACAATAATCTCAGTATCAGGCTGTGGATTATTAATAAGAGTAGTAAAAGAAACCTTTAGCCCATTCGCTATTTTCCAAATAGTAGTAAGAGTTGGACTGGACTCGCCTCTTTCAATTTGTCCTATCATCGTTTTACTTACACCGCACAATTGAGAAACCTTCTCTAAACTTAATTTTTCCTTCTCTCGAATAGCTTTTAAATTTCTAGCAAAAATAAGATGAATTTCTTCCATTTAAATATCACCTCTTCAGAATGTACAATATAACGACCATTATGTATAATAAAAAGACCGACGTTATATTGTTTATTTCGGACATTATAACATACAAATTCAAAGGGGGTCGGAAAAATGCCTTTTCTTTCTTTTTTAGTATTCGTTATGATTACTAGCTTCACACCAGGTCCTAACAATATTATGGCAATGGCATTTGCCAACAAACATGGCTTATCAAGTACTTTTCCATTTTGTTTAGGGGTTGGGATTGGTTTTTTGACGATTACTGGCTTGAGTAGCTTATTTAATATTGTCCTTACAAATATCATGCCAACGATCGAATTTCCGTTAACCATTCTTAGTGTTGGCTACATGTTATATTTGGCTATTAAAATACTAACGAGCAAAGAGGATAATAATGATAAAGAAGAGGAAAATAAGCGAAATTTATTTTTAGTCGGCGTATTCTTACAATTCGTCAACCCTAAAGGTATTTTGTTTGGCATTACAGTAGTAGCGACCTATATTCTTCCCTATTATTCTTCCTATGTCAGCTACTTTCTTTTTTCTTTATTTTTAGGAATGGTCGGTATAATGAGTACATTCAGTTGGGCGCTATTTGGTTCAGCTTTTCAAAAAATTTTACAACAGTATCGCCAATCGTTTAATGTCGTGATGGCTCTTTTATTAGTGTACAGTGCTATTTCAATTCTCGTTCATTCATAAGATTAATAGCACAACGTAAAAAGCACCCCTCTTCGTGCGCTATAGCGTCGAAAAGGGGGGCTTCGTTCAAATCTGAAATTATTTTGTATATGTTAAAACGGCATTTTTCTTAAATTTTGCTAAAGCTTGTGTTGCCTCATTTTTGTTTGCATACTCAAAAATCCGAACGTCCTTTTTATCAAATACTGTAATAACCCACATCATAAAATCTCCCTTCCAATTTGTTTTTGTAATATAACAACCACCGAATACTGTGATACTTTTTCTAAACTGTTTTATAACAATTCCTTACTTGATTCTTATTTTACGCCAATTTTTTAAAAAATAAAGCCTTATGTGAATCCCTTCACAAACTGTTCAATTTCAAAACGCTTTCATTGAACAATTTGTGAAAACCTAAATTTTCAAGGCATAAATACAATCTTTATATCGTTTCGATATTGTCTATACGCCACTTGGGATACCCTTGCTATCTGTCGTTCAGGGTACTCTCTCCCTTTCTTATCCGTCCCATACAAAAAAGCCGTATGTACGCCTTTTCCACGACGCACATACGACTTTTCAATTTCGATGATAATTAAGTAGTAGTAGTAGATTTTTTATTCCATACAGTGAGACTTTAATCAGTGGGGTTTTCTTCATCTCCCACTGCAAATCGGGCAGTTACTCTCGCCCGTAATGCTTGGATAAGTTTTTACTTAGCAGAATGCTTCTTCTTGCTTCGCTGATAATTCAATTTCAAAGCCTAAATCCTCAAGCATACGATAATCACTGTTTGCTTCTTGGCCTTCTGTTGTTAAGTAATCCCCAACAAAGATACTGTTTGCTGCATATAGACCTATAGGCTGAAGTGACCCAAGATTGACTTCACGCCCACCAGAAATACGAATTTCTTTTGTTGGGTTAATATAACGGAACAACGCTAAAACCTTTAAACAATAGCGTGGATTTAATTCCTTTGTCCCTTCCAGTTTCGTGCCGTCAATCGCATTTAAGAAGTTGACAGGGATAGAATCCGCGTCTAATTGATGAAGTGCACGAGCAATATTCACGACATCCTCTTTTGTTTCCTTCATACCGATAATGGCACCTGAACAAGGCGATATTCCATGCTTTTTCGCAATTTCAACCGTATTAACACGATCTTCATACGTATGGGAAGTAGTAATATAGGAGTGATGTCGTTCAGATGTATTTAAATTATGGTTGTAACGGTCTACCCCCGCTTCTTTTAATTGCTGTGCCTGTTCTTCTTTTAATAAGCCAAGACAAGCACATACTTTTAAGCCATACTTTTCTTTAATTTCTGTAACAGCTTCACTTACTACATTGACATCCTTTCGAGTTGGCCCACGACCACTCGCCACGATACAATAAGTACCAATTTTATTGTCAAATGCTCGTTTTGCCCCCGCTAAAATTTCCTCTTTCGTAATGAATGGATATTTGTCAATCGGAGCTGTTGATTTAGATGACTGTGAACAATAGCCACAATCCTCCGGGCAATAACCACTCTTAGCATTCATAATCATATTTAATTTTACTTTTTTCCCATAATAGTGCTTACGAATAGCAAAGGCACCATCCATTACCTTCAATAGCTCATCATCATCACTATTTAAAATAGCAAGAGCCTCCTCATTGCTAATGATCTTCCCCTCAATAACTTCCTCTGCTAACTGTAACCAATTCATTAGACATTCTCCCTCTCTACGTGAACAATTATTTATCAATTATGCCTCGGCATAATTGCGTCCAGAATCGGCTTTGTGCTTGCACAAAGAACTCCTTTCCGATTCCTTGACATCCGCCGGAGGCTTAACTTCTTTCAGCGGATGTTTGGACACCCACTGAAAAATAGCTTCAACCCGCATTTATCTCACACCTATAGAGGTGGGATACTTTTGCTGAAAGAAGTTAAAGCCCTTGCTGAATAAAATACTTTGTAAAGTCGCTCAGCCAGTAGTGCAGAAGCTATCGCTAAGCAAAAATCTGCAACAATACTGTTTAAAAAGCCAACTAAGAAAATATGTGACCAGCTAGTTTCCATGTGTAACCAGAAATTCAAAGACACATATAAATATGGAACGGCCACCGCGTAAATAACGATAAGCCCTACAATATTTGCACCGATAAAATGTTTTTTCGTTGGAGTATCCACTCTTTCAATTATGAAACCAATTACTAAAGCTGCCAGTGCAAAACCAATAAGGTAACCAAATGTTGGTTGCAGTACATAGGTGATACCTCCACCTTGTGTAAAAACTGGCAAACCAACTAAACCAACGCCTATGTAGACGAGCTGACTTTGAAATCCATTGCGACTGCCAAGTAAGCAACCAGCTAAAAAAACAAAGACAATTTGTAGTGTAAAGGGCACTACAGGTAGCGGTATTTTAATAAATGCTCCGATTGCGGTTAAAGCGGCAAACATCGCAATCATTACAAGTGACAATGTTGATTGTCGTTTGAACAACTTACTCCCTCCCACTCCTCAAAAAATTGCACAATCGTCTCTTTTGTTGTATCAATCATAAAGCGCATTTCATCATCAGATATAATGTATGGCGGCATAAAATACAATATATTGCCAAGAGGGCGTATCAGTAAGCCTTTCGCTAAAGCACGTTTATATATTTGATAACCGATACGTTCCTCACTCGGAAGTGGCTCCTTTGTTTCACGATTGGCGACTAGTTCAATGGCGCCAACTAGCCCTAGCTGTCGATATTCACCAACAAACGGCAATTGTTCAAATGCCTGCATAGCTAGCTTTCGCATACGCTCACCCTTGTTTTGTACAATGTCAATAACACGTTCCTCTTCAAACATTGTCAAAACTTCTAGGGCTACTCGACATGCTAATGTATTACCGGAATAGCTATGAGAGTGTAAAAACGCTTTCATCGTGCCGTAATCATCATAAAAAGCGTTGTAAACATCATCAGTCGTTAACACAGCGGATAGTGGCAAATACCCTCCCGTTAAACCTTTTGACAAGCACATAAAATCTGGTGCAATACCCGCTTGCTCACAGGCAAATAATGTACCTGTTCGTCCAAAACCAACTGCAATTTCATCTGCAATTAAATGAATATCGTATTTTGTACAAAGCTCTCGTAATCGCTTCAAATAGATGGCAGGATACATTTTCATGCCAGCTGCTGCTTGAATAAGTGGCTCAATAATAACAGCTGTAATTTCTTCATGGTGCTGACTAAGCTCTTCTTCAACAAATTGTATACATTGAGCTTGACAGCTTTCAGGCTTCTCCTTAAAAGGACATCGGAAGCAATCTGGCCCTTGTGCACGTATGGTATCCAATAAAAGTGGCTGATACACTTCGTTATACAACCCTACTCCTCCAACAGATAAGGCACCAATTGTTTCACCGTGATAGGCATCCGTTAAGGCTAAAAAACGCTTTTTCATTGTTTTTCCAGTCTGCATATGATACTGAAAACTCATTTTTAGTGCGACTTCTATAGCTGATGAGCCGTTGTCTGCAAAAAATACTTTATTTAAACCGTCTGGCGTTAAGGCTACTAATTTTTCTGCCACCTTAATTGCAGGTTCATGTGAAAAATTCGCAAAAATAGCATGTTCTAATGTAAATGCTTGATCGCTTAATGCTTGACTAATTCGAGGATTTGCATGTCCAAATAAATTAACCCACCAAGAAGATACAGCATCTAAATAGCGATGATTATTTTCATCGTAAAGCCAAACACCTTGTCCTTTTTTAAGGACAATAGGCGGAAATTGCTCATAATCCTTCATTTGTGAGCAAGGATGCCAGACATGCTGTAAATCTCTCTTCTGCAATTCAGTTAATGCTTGTTTCATATTTGACCAACCTTTCAAACAAAGATGTACGTGAAATGGAATAGTCAACAACATGTGAAATATCTTGAAGCTTAGGAATTGTTGCATATGGCAAATCATGATGTTGTAGAATCGTTTTCACATTATCTTGTTCCATCTTACTGCCTGTGTCTCCATTAAATACAATGCCAAGAACCTCAACATTTCGAGTATGTAAAGCTTCAAGAGTTAGCAATGTGTGGTTAATTGTTCCTAGTGTTGTTCGTGTGACAATAACAACGGGAAGCTTACTTTGAACGATTACATCAAGGAGCGTATTTTCTCCAAAAGTATCTAATGGAACAAAAAGTCCCCCTGCTCCTTCACAAATTACGACATCGTATGATTGCTGTAACTTCTGAATTTGCTGTAATAAATGCTCCACATTAATTTGCTGGCCCTCCAGTTGCGCAGCAAAATGTGGTGATGCGGCTTCCTTAAACGAATAGCCATTTAAATTTTCTGGCTCCAGTCTTTGTAATGAATACTTTTCATACATTGCTGTATCGTAGTAATAGCAATGCCCATTCTCATGTACCTCACCAGTTTGTACAGGCTTATAAGGCGTGACTTGTAGATCCTGCTGTTGTAATTGGCGCATCAGTAATGTGGTGATAACTGTTTTACCGACATCTGTATCTGTCCCAACAACCCAAAAATGTTGCATCGTTAACCTCCCCCTCTCTTTAAGTTAACTGTTTACATTTTTAAAGTTAACACATTTATTTTTATTTTGTAAATGCTATTTCCACATTTCTTCATAAACAGCTCTATTCTTTACAAAAAAAAGAGAATTTTGCGATAAATCAATAACTTTTTTCATCAGCAAAAGACACTAGATCGTTACCTTGAGATAAAATCTAGTGCCATTTTATTAAAAAACTATTATGTCAATGATATTAAGCTGTCAATTTAAATATAGTATGGATCTTCGGCAAAACTAGGGATTGATTTCCGTTCCGGCTGGGCGTTTTGTAGCTGACGCTTTGCTTTCGCTACAGAAAACATTTGTAGTTGCTGTCGCTACGCTTTCGCACAGAAAAAACAATTGCTGACGCTTCGTTTTCGCACAGAGCAAAGCTTCCTGTGGGCGTCCGATGAGCCGCTTCGCTAGCGGTCCAGGGTCTCATCTATTATTAGCATCACTATATTTCCGAATATTATCAAAAATTAAAAGGATTTTACTGTTTGTTCGTAGTATTAAACTAGATGGGGGTGGCTGTATGTTTGGTATTTTCAAAGAATCAGAAAAGATTATAGATACTTATGAGCATGTTAGTTTTATTTTAAAATCCTTACTCACATACGAGCTTAGAGACTTACCGATTCGTTATGAATTTTGGTATCGCGTGGCTATTCGTCAAGAAGAATTACGATCGTTAAATACTGAGCATCGAAGAAAAATTACGATGACTACAGCAGTAGGACGCTTTCACCAAACGCAATATGAGGTAACGAAACAAAAATTGGCAAAGCTTGAGCGTCTCGCAGATATATATAAATCGTTTTGTATCGAGGAAGAACGAGATGCATTAAACCATCGACTCCACTTCCATAAAGAAGCGATTACCGAACTCTATGAGCATGTTCAAAATAAAGAGCTATATACGTATTGTGATTCAGTACAGCAACAATTTTGGGATGCAGTCAGCGAAGATATATTAAATGCAATTGCCCACCTAGATTAGTAGATGGGCAATTGCTAGGTCTATCCTTTTTTCTTTGAGCCTTCCTTTATTCATCTGTACGAGTCAATATAACTATAGGCTTCTCTTCTATCCAAAAACGATTACTTCCTCTTACATATCAAAATAAAAGCAAGCTCTTTCATACTTGCTGCATGTTATATAGTCTGTCCTATTGTTTTAAATTCTTAAATTAAGTTTTTTTGAAGTGAAATATTTTACTGCAACTACTTTTTCAACAGAAATTTTACCTGTTGTACCTTGTAGACACAATTCTTCCGATTCATTTTCATAAAAATTGGTTTTTAACCAATCAAAATCAAATATCTTCTCCCAATCAGACATATCAACATTTCTATTATATTTATAGACTCTAGGTAGGATGATGTCATTATCGAAACTTCCACTATTTAAAGGAACATGCCAAGCTTCAAAATCAGATAAAAGTACGTCTTTATCATCAAGCTCTATCGTTAGTAATACGAATTTTTTACGTGCAACATCTGAAAATCGGAATCTATAAAATTCAGGAATTTCCGTCCAAAGCCAAACGGGATATTCACCTTTGTAATTCGCCAATCGTTTAGACATTTGTTCCATCATCCATTGATAATGCTCTGAATACAAACCGTATTCATTATTACCTTCCATATACCCTTGCTTCATGAATTTTTCCCATATTCTGCGTGGATGAATTGAGTAATATAAAGTCATAAAAAAACTCCTTTTATTTATCCCATATATGAGTCACTTTACTAAAAACCCCACCCCTTGTCACCCAACCATTCATGAATGTGATCCACGGACAGCATGAATTTTATGTGTAACATATCTACCTTTCACACGACAAAATACAACATCATCCATCGAATGCTCCGTTTCTTCAACTACAGGTGTTACTGGCTGATTACTTTTTAGCAAAGGTAGCATACTATTGCCACCTTCTTTGTATCGTTCAACTGACTGACCTTTACGAAATAAATCGGCTATAAGAGTCCTTCAGTTCTTGCGACTTACTGTATTTAATCCAATTTATTCAAAATCATTTTCAAGTAATAGTTGATGTATGTTCATCCAAATCCACCCTTATTCTAATAATACTATTTGAATTAGTTAAGTTTATAATTCGACTGTTTTTATCCAATAGTAGTTGAATTTGTTTTTCCAATTCATCATTTACTTTGTCAATTTCATTTGGTAAAGCTTTTAAACTGGAAATTTCGCTTGAGTAGCTCCTAAAGATTAATTCACTGTTAGCCGCTTTCCATTCTTCTTAATTCACTATTTTTGGTCTATCTCTATAATCTTTTTTAATACAATTGTTTTAATTAAAAACTTACGGTACTTTAATTAATATAACTCTGTATTAATTAAAGTCTGGAGGTTTTTTATGATTGCTTGGATTATTACTGCGGAAATTGCCTTTTGGATTGTTATTATTCTAGGGCTTATTTGCAGATATGTTTTGAAAATGCCGAAACTGAGCATTTTATTTTTTGCATTAACACCTGTTATAGATTTATTACTTGTCATCCTCACTGCGATGGATTTAAAAGCAGGGACCCCCGCTTCTATATCTCACGGAATAGCGGCCATCTATATTGGTGTCTCCATAGCATACGGTAAAACGATGATTGCATGGGCAGATGAAAAATTCCAACAATGGTTTTTAAAATCTGGCTATAAAAAAGAGCCAATGACTGGAATGACAAAAGGTAAGCATGAAATGAAAATGCTTGGACAGCATATTGTTGCCTTCATCATTGGTGCTGGATTATTGTATGCTATGTCACTTTTTGTTGGTTCAAATTCTGATACATCTTCCTTATTTCAAGTAATGAAAGTTTGGGGTATCGTACTTGCAATTGATGCCGCAATTAGCATTTCATACGTGATATTCCCAAAAAAGAAATAACTCAAAATTTGAAACATTACTCCTCTTTATTCGTAAATATATAAAAGGAGAGGAAGTTAATGACAATAGATATTAACATACATACAGGTGGCTATGTAGAAGAAGAAAATGTTATTGCAGACATTCAATTTCAAGTAAATAGCGGTGAGCTTGTTGGATTAATCGGTTCAAATGGGGCAGGTAAGAGTACAACCTTGCAGGCAATGATGGGTGTCTTACCAATTATGGATGGGCAAGTCTCGATAGGAACTTACGGCTACATACCAGAAAGACCAATTTTATATGAGTATTTTACATTATGGGAGCATATTGATTTTTACATGCGTGTTGCAGGTAAAGAGGCTTCTTTAACAGATCGTGCGCAAGAATTACTAAATATTTTCAAATTAGACCATAAGCTACATGATTATCCAACAACGTTTTCCAAAGGTATGCAACAAAAAGTGATGCTGATTTTAGCATTTCTTGACAATCATTCTTCTTATATTTTAGATGAACCTTTTATGGGGCTAGATCCACAGGCAATGCGTAAGCTCTTAACGATTTTAGATGAATTAAAAGCACAAGGCGCCGCAATTTTAATGAGTACACATGCACTCGATACGGCAGAAAAAATATGTGATCGTTTCATACTAATTGATCGTGGGCGAATTATACAGCAAGGTACACTCACATCGTTACGCTTAACGATGAAACAGGACAAAGCATCTCTTCTCGATATTTTCGATACATTACTTGAGGAAAATCACCATGACTAGTTTATTTCAGCAACGAAGAAAAATAGAGCGCTCTAATAATTTTAAGCTACTAGCAAGCGTTATCGATTGGACAGTCGCCTTATATATTGTTGTGCCGACTCTTGTGATTGGCTTTTTCCTTTATAAAGACTTTATCTTAACTATAAGTACATCGTGGGTCGTACATATTCCGCTAGCTTTCTTAATTGTTCTGTTATTTATTATTACACGTATTGAAACTATTCGAACTTATTCGCAGCGAGCTGATCGTCTTTTTTTAATCCAAAACCGAAAACAAATGATAAAGTTAAAACAAGCTGGTCTTTATTGGACATTTAGTAAGCATCTCCTCATACTCGTTTCTGCCATTGCTTTATTAGCGCCCATTTTTATAATCGTTCATCATGTAACGATATTGGAATTACTTATTTTATTACTGCTGCTATTTACAACTAATTTTTTCAATGCACTTGTACAATTAAAACTTCGTCGATGGCAGCAGCTTTTAAGTAAAATTGTGATGTGTATTCTCGGCACAGTTTTCTTTTTGTATGTGCCAAATAGTATTACTGCACTTTTGTATCTACTTCTTCTTGTCTATTGCACAAACTATTATTATAGACATTTTATTTATAGCACGAAATATTTTGATCAGCAGGTGGAGCTCGATCAGGCAGCGTTTTATAAATGGCAAAGTCTTTTATTTCAAATAGCTCCTGAGCTTAAAAGTCAGTTAGCACCAAAATTGAAAAAGCCTCGCCTACTTTGGAAAAATTCAAAGCGCATGTTTCGACGTTCTGATTATTTTATAGAGGAACTAGTATGCAAAACGATGCTACGCCAAAAACAGTATCGCTTTGGCTATCTTCGTTTTTTAGTGATGGGGATCGGGCTTACCATCATTGTTCCGACTTGGGGTAAATTTATCATAATTGGAATGCTTTATTTTACTTTACGTAGCGTTATGCAATCGATAATCCAGCAAATTATAGAGCACAAAATTTGGTCAATCTTTCAAATATCCAATGAACAAATTCATACAGCTAGAAGTCGATTAATGAAGGGGTTTGTAGATTTCCCATTATTGTGTGTTCTTGTTATCCTAGTTATTTTTAGTCTTGTAAATTAAAGCTCATCACAATAACCCGGGGTTAATTTCCGTTCCGACTAGATATAAATAAACTATATTTTAACAAATATCATCCCGACTTTTGGTGACGAGTCCTAAAATAAACGAAGCTTGGATATAACTAGCTGATAAAAGAGAAATCGATGCTGTTTCGATTTCTCTTTTACTATGTTTGACCTTTAATGAGCTATAGTTTTGAGATTTATCGAGAACTTTTGATTGTTTATCGACTAACTTTTTCGATTTATCGACCAACTTTTTTTATTTATCACCCAACTTTCGAAAAATATCGACATCTACCTTCATGAAACACTATCTGACCGCACTTTTGAGGCAAAATTTAAATATTTAACATCAAAAAAGCGTGAGAAATCAACGTTTTCAAATTGATTTCTCACGCTTTTTAAGGTTTTGGCCAGTTTTGTCCCAACCACCATTTTATTATCTATTATTTTCCATTCCTTGTAAAAGCATATTTCTAAATTCCTGAGCCTGGTCAGCTTTAATGGCAACTTTGTTATAACGTTTTTTAAGTCCAAGCATGAAAGTTACTTCCACAGGTTCTTTCATCTTTAAAATAAACTGTGGATAGGCCTCGCCAAAATCACGTGCTACAAAATCAATTGTATCCTTCGATAATTTCCCTTCCAATTGGTCCTTATCCTCAATAAGCTCTTCAATTTGTTCAAAGCGAATTTCTGCACGTTTCATCAAACCTAACGACAAATACAGCTTATCAGATGTTACATAGACGGGATTTAAACGAATTGCCTGCATATCTGCAATAAAAAATATAACAGAGTATACATTAAAAATAAGCAATAGAATTGAAAGAACCATCGATTTCTCATGTAGCCACCAATGAATCCCAATTGTTTCAATGGCTATTCCATGGATGATCATAATTTGAAAAGCAATATAGCTCGAATTTTTATGTAAGGTTAATCCCGGACGCTCTTTTCTCTTCCAGCTTGCAAAACCGTAGTAAAGAACTAAAAAGTCTGTGCAAAGCATTTGAACAATAAGATGCTTTGGGGCATGTTTATCAACTGCTTGTGGAAATGTGAACATGTCTGGTAAAGTATTTGATCGTACATCCGCTAGAATTCTCGGCATGTAGCGAACAAGAGTTGAAACTAGTAATATTTCTAATAAAATAATCGAACCTTCAATGGCAAATCCAACCCACGTTACCGCAACAAAAGGTTGCAAATATTCTATCGGAATAATAAAACGCGCTGCAATACAACCAGTCGCTGCTAATAGTACCGCTTGTTTTACAGAAAACTTTCCTTTATACAACATGAATAGAACAGGCATAACGAGAAGAAAATCAATTAAAGAGCCTATAACAACTCCATTTGTTTCAAATGGTAAAATTGATAAACCAGGCCCAGTGTTATAAAGCATGTAATTGCTGGCAAGTACCACTAACAAAAAAGCTAGCCATAAATTTTGCTTTTTCTTTAAAGCAATCATATTAAATCTCTCCCTTTTTCAAATGTTGATCGTTTAACTCATCGATAATACCTTCCTTAATTACAATCTGATTTAGTTTCTGAATAATTTTCTTTAATTCCACGACCTCACTTAAATCGAGCTTAGAATAATATTTAGAGATAATAAATCGTTTTATTTCTTCCTCTCGTTCAAAATACTTAGTGCCTAAAGTATCTAGACTTACAAATATTTCACGTCGGTTTTCAGGATTAATACGCCGAGTGACATATTGCTGTTCTTCAAGTTTACTAACCAATTGACCGACAGCACTTGAAGTAATATTCAAATAACTTGCAATCTGTCCTATCGTCACTTGGCTATTTTTTTCAATAAAATCTAATAAAATTATTTGCTTAGGCGATAAATCATCAGTCACTAAATTCTGGTGTAACTTAATGAAATGACTATCCATCGAATAAATGGCATCATTTATCTCCTGCACAAGGTTATATAGAAATTCCTCATCCTTTTTCATTAACAACCCAATCCTTTAAGTGAAATTAATAGTAAAGTTTGCTTTACTATTAATTTCACTTTACTACATTTGGTTATTGCTGTAAATAACGTAAGCATTAAAGACTCTATCCTTTCCCCAATAATTTTCAATATTTTTTCACAAATTGGGATTTGATTCTCTTTTCGCGGGTATTCACTTGCTTCGCGCGGATATTTGCTTCTCCTCCGCGGGCATTCTCTTACTTCGCGCGGATATTGATCTCTCTTCCACGGATATTCTATGCACTACTATCTTTTTTCAATAAACTTTTGTCTATAGACACGCGGCGAGTATCCCGTGTATTCCTTAAACTTCTCGATGTAATAGCTAACTGTACTAAAACCTGTTGTTGCAGCAATTGTCGTGATTGATTGCTCGCTATCACGTAATAGTTCCATGCTTTTGCGAAGGCGGTAATGTAATAAGTATGTGAATGGGGTCATACCGACCATTTTTTTAAAGAAGCGACTGCATTCTTCCCGACTTAAAAAAACATGTGTAGCTAAATTTTCTAACGATACCTTCTCTTGATAATGAGTATGTAAATAATTAAGCATATCTTTCGCTCGCTCATGTTGGACAATAATTGCTGGGTCCAGTATTTCTTCCGTTAACATCGATTGTGACAAAATCGTTTCCCAAATTACTAATAGCTCTCTCCATACTTTTAGCTCATAAAAGATGGCCTTCTCTTGTAGCAATTTTGCTATAACTTCTACTTTTTGTGCCAATTGTCCTGAAAGCTTTACATAAGGCAATCTATTGTTTGCTATGTATGGCAGTACATATTTAGTAGCAAAAATACTCCCCTCATGTCCACCTAAGAGTAATGGATTCACATTCACACAGAGGGTTTTTGCTTGAGCTATATGGTAAGGCTTTGCTTCATGTAACCCTGATGCATTGACAAATAGTCCCTCCCCCTCCTCAACTACAAAGACATCTGCTCCTATACGGTATTCCACACGCCCACTTTTCACATAGACAAATTGAATTTCCTTATGCCAATGTAACGGTATAAAATCTAAACTTTCTAATCGCAGGACAGTCTCGTATAGTGCAACTGGGAATTCCCTCGTCCCATGTAACGTCAGTTCTTGTAAATCCTTCGCAATTTTAATATGTGTTAACGCCACACTTCATCCACCTCAATATATTGATATTTTCAAACATTTAAATCGATATTACTTGTACTTAACTTTCCTTATAATCATCCTATATTGATAGTTTAGGAGATGTTTTCAGATGAATCAATCAGTACAAAAAAATCGTACTCGCGGTTTTATTCTAGTCATTCTAGGGGCAAGTTTTTGGGGGATTGGCGGAACCGTCGCGCAAAAGCTTTTTCAACAGGAAAATATTGAGGTTGGATGGCTCGTTTCTAGTCGACTTCTTTTAGCAGGCCTATTACTAATTGCTGCCTATAAATTTACACATCGTAAGGAATCTATTTTTGTGATGTGGCGTACGAGGCAAAATGCTTTTAGACAAATTTTATTTAGTTTACTCGGAATGCTTGCGGTTCAATATACTTATATGATGTCAATTTCTCTAGGCAATTCCGCAGTGGCTACATTATTACAATATTTAGCACCACTCTTCATAATGGCCTATTATTTCATAACAAAGCACAGTCAATTGACAAGGCAAGATGGCATAGCTGTAACTCTGACACTTGTTGGTACTTTTTTATTACTAACAAACGGCTCGTTATCCACACTTTCTGTTCCATCGATGGCCGTGTTTTGGGGGATTTTATCTGGTCTTTCAGCTGCTTTTTATACATTATATGCCGTATCACTATTACAACAGTTTCACTCATTACTTGTTGTAGGTTGGTCAATGCTTATTGGCGGAATTGTGATGAGCTTTTTCCATCAACCTTGGCAAATTGACATGACAAATTGGGCATTTTCAACAATCACTTATTTTCTTTTTATCGTTATTTTCGGGACAATGCTCGCATTTTGGTTTTATATTGCAAGTTTGAAGTATTTATCGCCAAAAGAAACAAGTTTACTCGGCAGCCTAGAACCCCTTACAGCTGTTATAACAAGTGTGTTTTGGCTTAAAATTGACTTTGGTGGTTTTCAGTTTATTGGAACCTTGCTTATTTTATGTATGATTTTATATCTCACTGTTTTTCAGAAAAAACACTCTTAGAAAGATTTTGTTAAATTTGGATTATTCCAAAAACAATAGTCATTAATTCCTATAACAGCTCATAAAAACTATAAATCTATACATAAAATTTACTTATTTTATATATCTTTTTTCCTTGTCTGTCCAGTATACTGAAATTATCATCAATCATTTTAAAGGGGTATTTTTTATGGATAAAAAAGTTATTTTTTTCGAGGTTCGTGGCGGCACAGATAAGGGTCCTGATGGCTATCGACAAGATACAATGCCAATGGTGAATGCGCTAAAACAACGTGGACAAGATGCAGAAGTCATTTTCTTTGATGTTACAAAAAAAGAGGAAATTTATCATTACGTCAAAGAGCATGGTATTGCCTATGTATCACGTATAAATCCAGGAAACTTACAGCATGAGGAAGAATATTTTGAGATGTTACGCGAGCTATGTAATGCGGGTATCATCGGTATGCCTCATCCAGATGCGATGATTGGCTATGGCTCTAAAGATGTATTATCAAAGCTGTCTTCTACGAATTTAGTACCCGATGATACATTTGCTTATTATACGATTGAAGCATTTAAAGCCCAATTCCCTACCTCTCTCGCTATTAACGAACGTGTTCTAAAGCAAAATCGTGGTTCAACAGGCGAAGGTATATGGCGAGTTAAATTGGTTGAACCTCTTGCTGAAGGCATCACAGAAGTGCCCCTTGATGCGGAGATTAAATGTACAGAGGCAAAAGATAATCACGTGGAATATTGGAAACTTGGGGATTTCATGACGTTCTGTGAACAGTACATTACAGGTCCAAATGGCATGCTAATTGATATGCGCTTCCTTCCTCGTATTACTGAAGGTGAAATCCGCTTATTTATGTTACGTGATAAACCAGTTCACGTAGTTCATAAAAAACCAGCAGATTCCGAGGACGCATTTAGTGCAACATTATTTTCAGGCGCTCAATACCGTTATGATACACCGGAAGACTGGGAAGAACTTGTTCAAAACTTTTTAACCCAACTACCTCTCGTAACTAGTTTACTAGGCAATTATGACTTACCACTTATATGGACAGCTGATTTCATGTTAGATACGAACGAAACTGGCGAAGATTGCTATATTTTAGGAGAAATGAATTGTTCATGTGTAGGCTTCACTTCTGAACTCTCTTTAGCACATCAAGTAGCAGAAGAAATTTTGGCTTGTCTCAATGAAAATATCGATATTTCAGCATAAAATGAAAAAGTGCGATCTTTTTGGGATCGCACTTTTTATATATAGACTTTGATGGCCTGTATAAATTCATAAATAAAATACCCTGCAAAGCCAATTAATAATACGCCCGCTACTATTGTAAACGACTTTATCACCTTACGACTCATCGCTTTGCGGGTAACTGAAACAATGGTCATCAAGCCTAGATCATGTAACAATATGCCACTCAGAACCCCTGCCGCAATTACTAAGAAGCTATCTGACTCTCCCTGCCCATATGATTTGGCTAGTACGACACCGAAAACATTTACCCAAAAAACTAGATTTCCAGGCGAAATTGCTACTAGTAAACCATTACGATAAGAAGTAAAAAACGATTTTGTCCCTTTCTCTCCTGCCAGCGTAATATCATGATCAGCATTTTTTATAGAATCCAGACCTAAAAGAAATAAGAAACCAGCCCCTATAAGCCACATAGGAATTTGAATAATAGGCATTGCTAAAATGGATGCTAGTCCCATATACAAAGCAAAAACCAATACAACATCAATTGTCATGCCACCAAGCCCTACAGCCCAACCATGCATAAAGCCATTTTTTAGTCCTTGCTTTGTCATTTCAACTGTAATGGCTCCAACAGGCATAGCAATCGCAAGTCCTACCAATACATACGCTACATATAAACTCAAACCAACACTTCTTTTCTGTAATCAGATAAGTTTCATACGTCCGTTTATAGTTGTATTATAGCATAAAAATACAAAAATAGAACATTATACTAATATTTATTCATTTCCATGCAATTACTTTATTATTCTATGATGTTATCGGGAAACCTATACCTATTGCTATTTAAGTTTTTTTGAGGCCTATCTGAGCATTTTCGTCTACTAAAAGATTTCACGTGAACATTATTCTTTTTCACTTACAGCCTTTACATAAAGATTTTTAGAGTGAGAGTGCTGTTGATGTCACAAAAGAATATGGAACTGGGTGAAGTTCGGTTTATAAGGTATTGAAGGAAAATAGTTAATCTATATTACCTATTCTATGAGGAACCGTACCAAAAATAGGTGCGGTTTTTGTGTAAAATCCTATTTCCCTTCTTCAAATGTTTATATATCTAAAATAGCAGTGGACTAAAATTAATCATAGTAAATAAATTTTGCAGGCGTGTTGATTGGGAAAAAATAGGTTCATTATTGAGCGGTAAAAGGATTTTTTTGTTACTATTTTTCAGATATATTTCCATTTTAACCAATTGGCGGTTTGTGGCAATAATTGCATTATCCAATCGCCCTGCTTTCAGCTAACATGATACCAAATAATACAGGAAAAGGAATTTCATATTTTATTGAACAATTTCTGATAGGTGTTACCCAATTTAAAATCCGTTCATCTTCTATTATATCTGGAGAGAGAATTATATCATCTATTTCAGGAATTTCTTCCTCTTTTAGTACTTGATCAATAAAAATGGTATCAGAAAAAAGTTGGTTAAGCTCTTTCAGCTGACTGAATTTGACTCCAAATCTTTCTGATATGCCCATAAAGTATCTCCTTTTTTCACAACGTAATGTTTATATTTTCGATTAGATCATTCTGCTTTGTTCCTCAGCTCTCAGGCAAAAAATAATAATCTCACTTTAAAACTGTAAATGTCAAAATAACAATGTACATTTTTGCTAGTCTAAGCATGTACACTTTCGCTGATTAACTACTTTTCTATACAAGTGCGTGAATAATTACAACTTGACACGGAGCCTCTACTCGCACGATTCGATAGCCTAGAACCCAGCTATCCGAACAAGGCTATCATGCTCGCCTCTCCCTGTAAAGTTGTAATATACAAAGGAAATCAAAAATGTACTTGGTTAAACTAGCATTTTTGTACATATTTATTTCAACGTTTATAAAAACAATAACATTTCATTAATCGTTACAATTTTATAATTCATATCCAAAGCTTTTTCAATCATATATGGAAGGGCCTTAAGGGACGATTCGGTTGGGTGCATCAAAATGATGGAGCCATTCTTAATATTAGGGACAATTTTATCAATAATCTCATTTTGGTTTTCAATTTTCCAATCCATTGTATCCAGTGACCATAAGACAGTAACCATCTCAAGACGTGTGGCTATTTCAAGAACTCTCGTATCGAAATATCCATATGGTGGAGTAAAGTATTTAGGCTTAACCCCTAATAGCTCATTGATTATTTCATTGGTTTTAGTAATCTCCATATGAATTTCATCTACTGATAGTGTTTTCATATCCTTGTGAGAATAAGAGTGATTCCCAATCTCATGATTTGAATCTTTAATCATCAGTGCCAATTCAAGATTCTGTTCAATCCACCTTCCTTCGAGAAAAAAAGTAAGGCAAATATCCCTTTTCTTTAGTAATTCTAATAATTTTATTAGATATTCATTTCCCCAAGCTACATTTACGATAAAAGTAATGTTTGGAATGATTTCGTTCCCATGATAGATAGGCATCAAGGATTTTTTATTATTCATATCGTTTTCTCCTTGCTATTGTGATTCTTTAATGTATGTAAAAACAAATAAAAAGATTGTTTATATATCCTACTATTACTCAAACAAAGTTCTAATAATGAAACCCATTTACATTGCGCTGGGCCATCATCTTATACAGCTTTCTAATTAATACATACGATATTTTTGAGGCACTTTGTTATATCAATTTTAAAAATCAGACTAACAGTTGGTGAAAAAAGAAGAATGAACGTACAGAAAATCGATATTTATGTTGACGGCCATCCGATCCAAAGCAATTACTGTGAAAGTAAAGGATATATGATGGTTCCAGCCTTATTCTTTAAGCATACGTATGCCTTAGTAGACTATGATGGAGAAAAACGATCAATAAAACTGGAAAAAAATGATATCAAAATAACCTTCTTTAAAGATCAATTTGTGGTCTTAATAGAAAAAGGAAATCAACTAAAAAATGAAACTTTGAAGATTTCGCCTATTGAGATTAATGAAGAAATCTTCATACCGTTTCAATTTGTTACTCAAATACTTAAAATGTCCATTTTGGGGTGTTCAACGGGAGGATCAATCAATTTAAGGACCAATAATTCTGTAAAAAGTAATGAAACAGTTTTTTATAAAGGTCAGAAAAATAAAAAAATGGCCGCTCTAACCTTTGATGATGGACCAGATGATATTTATACACCTCAAATATTAGATATCCTTGAAGAAAAAAAAGTCAAAGCAACCTTCTTTGTGGTTGGTCAACAAGTTAGGTGGCAACCTGAAATCTTTAAAAGAATTCTTCGAGAAGGTCATGAAATCGGTAATCATAGTTGGAGCCATCCTAACTTTATAGAGCTAACAACATCGGAGCTGGAAAATGAAATTAAATCCACCGAAACAGAAATTCGTTCACATACAGGAAAATCTACAACACTTTTTCGTCCCCCATATGGTTTTATTACGAATTCGGACATTCAAATCATTAATGAATTAGGTTATAAGATCATCATGTGGTCAGTAGATACGCTTGATTGGTCTGGTTTAACAAATGAGGAGATTATGTCGATTGTAAATAGGGATTTAACAGAGGGGGCCATTATATTACAGCATTCCTTTAAAAATATAACAGGCAGGCTCGATGGAACCGTTAAGGCTTTGCCTGAAATTATTGATAAGTTAATAAGAGAAGGTTATGAAATTGTCACGATACCAATGTTACTAGACTAATATTTTAACAGGTGTGTTGATTAACCATTTTTATACATTCGAATTAATTCGAATAGGCTGGTTTCTCTACGGGCTACTCGCTTTCCTGTGGGAGTCGAGTAGCCCTACGCTACAATCAGTTAAAATGGAAATATATCAACAAAATGGTAACAAAAAAATCCTTTTATCGCTTTTTCCTAATCAACACGCCTTATATTTTAATTATCTTTTTCCAACTAAAGAGGAGTGTACTTATGCGCATTTTATTCTTAGAAAGCCATCCAATGTGGATTCATGGATTACCAAATGGATTTATGGATGCGGGGCATGAAGTGAAAATTTCCGGTCCATTGGACGGTCTGGATATTCCTAATCTTATTTCAGAATTTCGACCAGATTTAATCATTACAATGGGATGGGGTCCTGAAAACTCAACGATAGGAAAGCAAAAAAAAATATATGAAAGCACGATAAATGTTAATATTCCTCATGTTTATTGGGCAACAGAAGATCCAACATCCACGGAAATATTTACTGTTCCTTATATTAGCAGAGCCCATCCGGATTTTGTGTTCACGATTTGCCGGGACAGGGTCGATTATTACAGAAGTTTAGGAATCCCTTCGGAGCATTTAGATTTTGGATATCACCCTAAAGTTCATTCTCCGGTAGAGTTTGATCCCCAATATTATTCACCAGTTAGTATTGTTGCGAATGGATATCCAAGAAAACTTTCTTATTTTCCAAATCATTTTCGTCACCAATCAATGAAAAATTTAATTAAACCGTTGATTGAAAATAATATTCAAATAAATTTTTACGGGAATCATTGGGATAATATGGGACCTCTTTTGGGGGTAGAAATCCCAAAAGAATGGATTCGTGGCTATATTGATTACACAATTGCAAATAAAATTTATAGTTCTTCTGATATCATCATTGGCTTGCAAAATCTGCCTACACAACTGACACAGCGAACATATGAAGTACTGGGATCAGGAGGATTTTTGTTAACAAACAGCACCCCTGAAGTCTTGCGGCTCTTTAAATCTGGAAGAGAATTAATAACATCATCATCACCTGAAGAAACAATTGAATTAGTAAATTATTTCCTTCAACACACTAAAGAAAGGGAGAAAATCCAGAAGTATGGCATTGAAACGGTAAACAAACACTCTTATAAAGCAAGAGCCCAATATATGCTAGAAGTTTTAGAGAAAAGTGGAATCTTTAACAAAAGGAAAAGTACCTACAGTTTAAGAATTGAAAGAAAAGTCTACCAACAGGGTAATTTTGAAATCTATAACATTAAAAATGGGGATACTTTTTATCAAATTTCAAAAGAGTTTGGGGTAACAATTGATCAGTTAAAGCATTTAAATGACTTAACCTCAGATATAATCGAAACCGGTCTCCCTTTGAAAATAAGATTAGCTGAAAATAAAGTGAATAAATACGATTATTATACAATTTGTCATGGAGAATCGTTGGGAAAGATCTCAAAGGAGTTTGGTATTTCAGTCGAAGAACTAATAAAAGAAAATGAATTAACATCAGATTTTATCTATGCTGGCCAACTCTTAAAGATTGATAAAAAGTATATCAAATCAAAAAAGTTACCCTCTGTTCTCCTTTCTAAAGGTTTAAAGGATGACAAAATGATTTCCTTAACATTTGATGCTGGCGATAGTGCAGAAAATACTGAAGCTATTTTAGATGTTTTAAAAAAACATAATATACAAACAACCATGTTTTTAACCGGGGCCTGGGTAGAAAAATTTCCTCATTTTGCGAAAAGAATTGTTTCAGATGGACACGAAATTGCAAATCATTCATATAGTCATCCAGATCTAACGAAGTATTCCAAAAATGAAATCCTATCAGAATTAACACGCACATCTTCGTGTATTGAAAAAGTTCTTGGGATAAAGGGTAGCCCTTTATTCCGCCCACCATTTGGTTATTGGAATAAAATCCTCCTAGAAGCTGCAGGTCAAATCGATATTCCTTTTACAATTTATTGGAGCATAGATACTCTGGATTGGCAAGAACCAACTGCAGATACGATTTTTAGTCGGATTTTTTCAAAGCTTACAGGTAATGACATTGTACTTGCACATTTAAATGGAAAACCTACAGCAGCTGCAATGGATCTCGTCATACCAGAACTAAAAAAACAAGGATATCAGTTAGTAAAAGTAAGTGAAATGCTATGAAACTAAGTTTTTACAGGAAGTGGATATTATGCGTGTATTGTTTCTAGAAAGTGATCCGATGTGGATTTACGGACTTCCAAACGGTTTTTGTGATGCTGGGCATACCGTCATGGTTTCGGGTCCTCTGACTAAAGACAGCATCATGGATATGATATCAAACTTTCAGCCGGACTTAATTTTCACGATGGGACATACAGCAGAACATACAGAAGAAAAACAAAAGATGATTCGAGAGTGTGTCCCATCCACAAATATTCCTCATGTCTATTGGTCTACAGAAGATCCAGGTTATACATTCATCTTTTCCCTGCCTCTAATTCAGACCATTGAACCCGACTTTGTGTTTACCATTTGTCCCTCCAGAGTAGATTTCTATCGAGAGAAAAACATTCCTTCGGCACACTTGGATTTTGGATATCATTCAAGTGTTCATTCCCCTGTGGAAGTTAATGAAAAACATAAGGCTCAGATTGCAATTGTTGCGAACGGTTATCCAATGCTATATAAAAAAAGCCCTGATCACTACCGGTTTAAAGCGCTTCGGTCACTTCTCAGTCCATTTCTGGATGAAAATATAAGAATTGATTTCTGGGGTCGCTACTGGGATCAAATGGAGCATATCCTTGGAAAGAAGATTCCCAATGACTGGATTCACGGGTTTCTTCCATATACCGAGGCAAATAAAGTGTACAGTTCAGCAGAAATTATTTTAGGTATACAAAATCATGATACGCAATTAACACAGCGCACGTATGAAGTGCTGGGGTCAGGTGGTTTTTTACTTACAAATGATACATCTGAAATTAGGAGATTATTTTCCACAGGTAAAGATCTTATCGTAAGTCATTCCTCTAAAGAAACGATTGAACTTGTAAAATACTATTTAAGTCATCCTGAAGAACGTAATAAAGTAAAGAAAGCAGGTATGGAAACCATAAAAAAATACTCTTATGAGCAGCGAGCTAATTATATTATTGAAACACTCATCGATGCTGGTATTCTTTCAAAAAGTGCGAAAAGCTCTGGAGAAGGAAAATTGGTTCATTATGTGGATACATTAAGAGAAAACTACGAAATTTATATTATTGAGCCAAATGATACTTTATCGAGTATATCAAGAAAGTTTGGAGTAAGCATTGAAGAAATTAAGCATTTAAATTGCCTTAAATCAGATACAATTGAGGTTAATCATTTTTTAAAAATAAAAAAGAAATAATTAAATTGTAAACTCTTTTTAGATAATAATAGAGGTGAAACAATGCGTATTCTCTTTTTAGAAAGCGGAGAAATTTGGACTAATAGTTTAGCAAGAGGGTTTCAGGCGGAAGGGCATGATATTCTTATTTCAGGGTCTATAAATAATGAAAATCTATCCAAGATGATTGAAGATTTTAATCCTGATTTTGCTATTACTATCGGTTGGGGAAAGGAGCATACAAAAGATAAGCAAGAGATAATTCGAAAACAGATGGTATCACACAAAATTCCGTTGGTTTATTGGGCTGTCGAAGACCCAGCTTATACAGATGTTTGGTCGATTCCTTTAGTAAATACTATTAAACCTGACTTTATTTTCACATTATGCCCCGATAATGTAGAAACCTATAAACAATTAGGAATACCTTCTGACCATTTAGATTTCGGTTATGAAGAAACGATACACCATCCAACTAATATTCATCCTGAATATGAATCAGATATTGCTATAGTTGCAAATGCATATCCAGATATTTTAGACAAATATCCAGAACATTACCGCCACAGATCTTTGGATATTTTAATTAAACCACTTCTTATGAAGAATATTCGTATTGATTTTTGGGGGAACAATTGGGACAAAATGGCTGATTATTTTGGCTTTGATATACCCAATGAATGGATTCATGGTTTTCTAAATTATAATGATGCAAATAAAGTGTACAGCTCCGCAAAAATTTTATTAGGTTTACAAAATTATCCTGATTTACTGACGCAGCGGACCTATGAAATTTTAGGATCCGGCGGCTTTCTAATGACAGTAGATACACCTGGAGTAAGAAAAAATTTTATACCAGGTAAAGATTTGGTTGTCTCTTTATCGCCAGAAGAAACCGTACAGAAAATTATATACTTCCTTAATCATTCCAAAAAAAGATCACAAATTCAAATACAAGGACGAAAAACTGTTCAAGGCCACTCATATAAAGCCAGAGCAAAACAAATGATAAAAACATTAATTAACAATAACATTCTAAAAACTAGTTTTTATCCAACCAAAGAAAAAGGTGAAATTTTATATTATAGGCCACTGGATGATTACGAAACCTATAAGGTTAATAAGGGAGATACTTTGTATAGAATATCCAGTGAATTTAATGTTTCAATTAAGGATTTAAAAACTTTAAATGGGTTAACATCTGATTTGATTTTTGAGGATCAGATACTAAAAATAAGAAAAAGGATTGTTTAAATCGCATTTAGAAGTCATACGATGAAGCGTATCATAAGAAACTTTAAAATTTATACAAATCGGAAGAAAACATGAATAAAAAAGCTGGGACAAAACTAGCTGTTATCCAGAAAAAAAGAGAAAGTCGTTTCGAGTTCTCTTTTTTCTTGGATTCATTGAGTTATTTCATTTTCTCTATCCTATTTCTCTGTTAATGGGCCGTGTATTTCCGAAGATTTACTGCCATTAATGCAAAGCCCATTTCGTTTTCTACCTTCGATTTTCCATGGACAGAAAATCGAGTAAAACGTAAATCAGCCTTCAAGAATCCAAAAACTGGTTCTACATCAATTTTCCGCTGAAGATAGATGGCACCTGTTTTTTCTTCTGAAAGCGCCCTCGATACATTCCGGATCCAACGAATGCACCAGAATTTGTTTCTGGTGTCCAGGAGATCTTCAATGGACGTACCTTTTGCTGAATTGCTTTACTGTAAGGCATTTCTGGGCTTTGAATAATCGAATAACAAACTAAGTCTGGTCCAGCTACTTAGTCCAGTAATGTAGTAGTATCACGTATGGTTCTAGTCTGCGCAAATTCAAATGCCAGCCTATTTAATGCCTCACTAATATAAGGTCCCATTGGCACGCGACCACGCATAGGCTTTAGGCTGACGATACCGCTGCATAATACTCTATTTCTATTGATATTCAATAATCATTTCCCCACCCATTACAGTAAATCCGTCTAACAGGCTTGAATTTTACCTTTGCATCAGAAAATTGATCTTTTAAGCATGCAATTTTTAAGACAGCTTCCCATTCCTCTTATAACATTTGTTTTCTCCATTGTGATAGCATGTCATTGGATTTCGCTATGTCCATTTTTAATGCAACCTGTTTAGCAGCGCAACGTTTTTTAGCCTTTTCCCAAGCTTCTTCTAAAGCAGGTAAATAGCTTAAATTTTTTGTCGCTGAGACAAGCTGTAAGAAAATGTTTCCTTGTATATAGTACCAGCGAGGGTTCATGCTATCTAACTGTGTAGCTTCTTCAATAAGGCGCAGTGCCAAATACGGACTGCCTTCACTACGGTTCAAATACTGCGCGAAGGCTCCCCAGTAAAGAGCTTTATTTGGCTGTAGTTTTACCGCTTCTGCATATTGCACAAGTGCTTTGTCATGCTCCTTTGCAAGAACAAAATATTCAGCCATTGTATAGTAAGCATTCGCTTGTGCCTCGACCGACCCTGCTAATAATTCATCTACTACTTTACCGAATTGCTTATCATCCTGACTTCCTATATATGCAGCAAGTACATCACGTTCCGGATAAGAGCCATCTGCCCGTTCAACACTTTGCTTCACCTTTTCAGCAGAAGGAACAGGCATATTTGCATAGCCGTTCGCTTCCAACAATTCGACGTGTTGTTGAATTGTTGCGTATGAATCATGATCTGTAAACGTACTATCAGCTAAAAGTGTTTTGGCTAATTGATAGCTTTCTTTCACTTGACCACTTAAAAATAATTCATTTATCTGTTGAACTTCATCAAATTGTTTGACCACTATTAAAATCCTCACCTTCACCAAAAGAAAAGTCTTATAGGTAGTTTACCATCTTTAGAGAGAAAAGGAGCGATTATCATGCTAAAACAAACTAAATAGCAATAATTTTTTTATAATTCTTTTAATTTAAAGTTGAATCATAGACAACGAAGTCTGTTTATTGTATTTAAATCATCCTCTATTAGGGTTCATCACCATAACGTGGGATTGATTTCCGTTTCGAATGGATGCTTTCATGGGGCCGGGATCAGTAGATGTTTTTTGTGCAAAAACGGAACGTAAGCAGCATTGTTTAGTACTGTTGGAATTACTTTTATTTAAATTCATGCGTGTTGATTAGAAAAAAATAGGTTTATTATTGATCGATGAAAGGGTTTTTCTTGTTGCTATTTAGTGTCGAGATCCAAAACAGAATCGCTAAAGCTACTTTCGTTCGTTTTATAGGAATACTTTGAAGTTTTATCGAAACAAAATCGCTCTTTATCGAAACTATTTGAGCTTATATCGAAACAAAATCTCATTTTATCGAAACTATTTGGGCTTTTATCGAAAAACAAGCTCTTTCTATCAAAGAAATCAACCACATGTAATGATGAAGAGCTTGTAGCGAGGGCTACTCGACGCTCGCTCGCAGGAAGCCTTGCTCTGTGCGAAAGCGACAGCGACAAAGCGAGTAGCCCGTAGCGGAAATCAGATCCTTCTAATTTAATTAGGGTGGATAAAAATGGTTAATCAACACACCTGATTTAAATTACGATAATAAAATGTTAAAAAACATTGGATAAAATTCAGAATTATGAGATAATTGATATGTATTTTCATTTTTGAGTACATGTAAACTATATAGGGGGGCTGGTGCTTGCTATGAATAGACGTTTTCATTTTGTATCGCTTATTACTGGAAACTTGTTAACACTAGGAGCTATTTTTATTTATGCTATGCAAAGTCAAGTGGACGTGGCCCTCAGTACTTATGCCCTTGTGATGGGATTTTTAAGTACATTGCTTATTATCTTTTTTTATTTATGGCGGGATGAAAATTTCAAATCATTTTTCTAAAATAAGTAGCTCGGTAAAAAGATATAATTTCGAAGCTTATTACTAATATTGAGATGACTTATCGTTTTTTTAACAAGCAGCAGCATGCCAGTTGAACAAAACAATTTTTTGGTAATGCTGCTCATTTTTCCCCTTTCTACAGCAGTAGTAAAGGGATTTCTTTTTCACAAAAAGCTTCTTTTTTCGTTGTATTCCCCTCTGAATACAACTGATTGTTGTAGAAAAATAAATTTTTTTGTAGAAAATTTAAAAACAATGATTGAGTAGTAAATCAATTTTCTGTATAATCAGCTTGTTTGACAATACTATTTATGAACCTGGGGGTAGACAATTGGGTAAAGCATTGATTATCGGAGCTGGCGGAGTAGCCAGTGTTGTGGTACACAAGTGTGTTCAAAATTCGGACGTATTTGAGGAGATTTGTATCGCAAGTAGAACTGTTTCAAAATGTGACGCTCTAAAAGAAAAACTAGATGGCGGAAAAACAAAGATTCAAACTGCACAGGTAGACGCAGATAATACGGAAGAGGTTATTGAGCTTATTAAAGCCTTTGGACCTGATGTTGTTATTAACGTAGCACTACCTTATCAAGACTTAACGATTATGGATGCTTGCTTAGCGACAGGTGTACACTATGTGGATACTGCAAACTACGAGCCACCTGAAACGGCAAAATTTGAATATAAATGGCAATGGGCTTATAAAGAGAAGTTCGAAAAAGCTGGCTTAACTGCTCTACTTGGTAGCGGTTTTGATCCAGGCGTAACTGGTGTTTTCACAGCTCATGCTCAAAAACATGAATTTGATGAAATCCACTACATTGATATTGTGGA
Organism: Lysinibacillus sp. G4S2; assembly: GCF_030348505.1. NCBI lineage: Bacteria > Bacillati > Bacillota > Bacilli > Caryophanales > Bacillaceae > Lysinibacillus > Lysinibacillus sp. G4S2. The sequence goes on from NZ_JAUCFJ010000002.1 coordinate 3,303,649, forward strand.
TGCAAATGCTGGTGATCACGGTTATCATTTCGCAACAAACTTCAACCCTGAAATTAACATTCGTGAAATTACTGCGAATGGTCGTTACTGGAAAGAAGGCAAGTGGATCGAAACTGCACCACTTGAGAAAAAAGAAGTGTATAACTTACCAGAAATTGGACCAAAAGATATTTACCTGTTATACCATGAAGAGTTAGAATCTCTTGCTAAAAACATCAAAGGCTTAAAGCAAATCCGTTTCTGGATGACATTCTCAGAAAAATACTTAACACACTTAAAAGTATTAGAAAATGTTGGTATGACTTCTATCGAGCCTATCGAGTTTGAAGGACAAATGATTCAACCAATCCACTTCCTTAAAGCTGTACTACCTGATCCAGCATCACTTGGACCACGTACAAAAGGGAAAACAAATATCGGTTGTATCGTTCGCGGTCTAAAAGATGGCAAGGAAAAAACTTATTATGTGTACAACGTATGTGACCACGAAGAATGTTATAACGAAGTTGGTTCACAGGCGATTTCTTATACAACTGGTGTGCCTGCAATGATTGGTGCAATGCTAGTGATGAACGGTGAATGGCGTAAACCAGGCGTTTGGAACGTCGAAGATTTCAATCCAGATCCATTCATGGATGCACTAAATAAATGGGGTCTACCATGGCAAGAAAGCCATAATCCAGAATTACTTGACCTTGATTTAGATGCAAAGGAATTAAGCCAATGAAACCAATTGATTTTTCAAAAGTTCCATCCCCTTCTTACGTAGTGGATGAGCGATTATTAACAAAAAATCTAGAGCTTTTAAAATCGATTCAAGATCGTACAGGCTGCCGTATTTTACTTGCTTTAAAAGGGTTTTCTATGCATTCAACATTCCCTTTAGTAGGTGAATATTTAACAGGCATTACATCAAGTTCACTTCACGAAGCACGTCTTGGCTATGAAAAAATGGGCAAAGAAGTCCATGTCTATGCACCTGCTTACGTGGAGCACGAAATGGACGAGCTTCTTGGCTATGTTGATCACATTGTGTTTAATTCATTTAACCAATGGGCTCAATATAAGGATAAAGTAAAATCTGCTGGTAAAACAATTGAATGTGGTATTCGTATCAATCCTGAGTACTCTGAAATTGAAACAGCCCTTTACGACCCTTGCTACACGAATTCTCGTCTAGGTACAACATTAGCCAACTTCGACAAGTCACAGCTTGACGGTATTGATGGCTTACACTTCCACGCAATGTGTGAGCAAAACTCAGATACGTTAGAGCGTATTATACAAGTTGTTGAAGAAAAATTTGGTGATGTTTTACATCAAATGAAATGGTTAAACTTTGGCGGTGGACACCATATTACTCGTGAGGATTATGATGTAGAAAAACTTGTAAATATCATTAATTACATTCAAGACAAGTATGACCTTCTTGTATATTTAGAGCCAGGTGAAGCTGTTGCACTAAATACCGGTTATTTAGTAGCAACTGTTCTTGATATTCAGAAAAACGGTATGGAACTAGCAATTTTAGATACATCGGCAACTTGTCATATGCCGGACGTTCTAGAAATGCCATACCGCCCTATGATTATCGGTTCTGGTAAAGCAAATGAGCTAGCATACACATATCGTCTAGGCGGACTAACATGTCTTGCTGGTGACGTAATTGGTGATTATTCATTTGAACAACCTTTACAATCTGGCGATCGTCTTGTATTTACGGATATGGCACATTACTCAATGGTGAAAAATCATATGTTTAATGGGGTAAACCTTCCATCAATCGTTTCTTATAACGATGAAGAAGGCATTAAAGTCATTCGTGAATTTAAATTTGAAGACTATAGCGGTCGACTTTCTTAATAAAAAAGCAATACGCTCCTACTTCTGTTTTACTAAAAGTTAAGATATAGGATAAAACTATTTTAAATAGTGAATTCATAAATAATGTCACACATTATTTATGTAGAAATTTAAAGGATAGAAGAGCTTGAATTAATTCGCTCTATCTATCCTTTTTTCTACCACCAATGACTACAGCAAAAAATTAAAGGCGACCGTAATAGTATGATTCTAAGTCTTAAAGATGGAAATTGGCAGGGATATAAATTTAGAAGTATAATATGAATATATATGACTGGCGAATTGTAAAATCAGATTAGACACTGTATAAAAAAATGCATCAAATCGGAAAAATCGTGTATTATTGGAGTTCCTACACAACAATATACAAAGGAGATTTTTCGATTTGATGCAAAAAAAGCTTAACATAAAAGGAACTCAAAAGAAACCCAGACTTACTGAAATTCAACGTGGAAAGTTAGAAGCTTACCTTGATGAAGGGAATTTATCAAAAGCTGAGATTGCCCGTAGATTGGGTGTTTGTCGTGCTACTATATATAACGAAATCAAGCGTGGAACTACTACACAAGTGAGGATAGTAAATAGTAAACGAATCTATACCACGAAGTACTTCGCTACAACGGGTCAAGCAATCACTGAACGAAATGTGGCTCGTTCTCGTAACCCTTTGAAGGTGAAGCGAGTATCGGCTTTTCTAGAATACGCAGATCAATTAATGAAGGAAAAGGAGTGGTCTCCAGACGCTGTTGTTGGTCGTACATTGCTTGATGGTAAGTTTCGTCGTGAAGAAATGGTTTGCGCAAAAACTCTTTATGCGTATATAGATCTTAGGTTGTTGAAAACTAGAAATTCTGACTTAGTTTCCAAGACATCGCGTAAAACAAAGACAGTACGTAGGGCTAGAAAAAATATAAAATGTTTAGGCGAAAGTATTGAAAAACGCCCACAGCACATTGAAACACGAGAGGAATTTGGTCATTTTGAAATCGATTCAGTGATCGGTAGAAAAGACAAAGAAGATGATGTTTTATTAACACTGATCGAACGGAAAACGCGTCGAGAATTTATTTTCAAAATGGACGGTAAGGATGCGGATTCCGTGAACTATGCGATTGAAACCATTCTAAAGAATTTTGGGGAGTTAGCACCTAAACTATTCAAATCCATTACAGCAGATAACGGGAGTGAGTTTTCAGAGCTTGCGGAAAAATGCCAAGAGTTGATGGGGATTTACTTCACACACCCCTACTCATCATGGGAGCGAGGAACAAATGAAAACCACAATAGAATGATTCGTAGATGGTTACCAAAAGGAACGTCCATAGAGAACTACAGTAGATCTTACATCCAATCTGTAGAAGATAAAATGAACCACTTGCCACGACGAATACATGGATTCAAAACACCGCATGAGATGTTTGAGGAAGAATTAAAGAGATTAAGAGAATCAGCGTAAGAAGACGTGAATCAACCAACTCTTACCCTAGGGTTAATGGGAGTTTATTGTCTATCGGTCTTTCCGCCAATTTAACAGGAACCTGGCTCCACTTCAAGGGGCAAGCCCTTTCCGTTACGCCAGAACCCTGTTTTAACCAATTGGCAGACCGACAGACAATAAACATGAAGGTGAAAAGGAACAGAAAATATACGGACATGAGATGTTAAAAAAAGTGTCTAACTTGATATTGCAATTTACGGAATATATATGACTATTAAACTATTTGATATAGGCGGTCGATTTAGTGAAAAAGCTTGTAATTACATATGAAATTTTTATGATTGTTTTAATCCTTATCTCAGTAACCCTTGCTCTCATGGTTGATAAACGATTTGTGATGTTTCAACAAACTATTTGGCTCATATTCGTAGTGGATTACATTGTTCGTTTTGCACGAGCAGAACACAAGTGGGACTATGTAAAGAAACATCCCTTAGAGTTAGTAGCTATAATTCCTTTCGATTCCCTTTTAAGAGCAGCTAGACTCGTCCGTATATTTAAAGTTCTTCAATTGCTTGGTATCAGTTCTCGTTATTTAAAACCTTTTTATGCGGTGTTAAAAACGAATGGATTAGACAAAGCTTTCAAGTTTGGTGTCGCAATGTTATTTGTCATACCAATACCGATTGCTATAGTTGAACCAGCGATTGAAACTTACACTGAAGCGTTGTGGTGGGGTTTGATTACAATAACTACAGTTGGATATGGAGATATTGCGCCTGTTACCGGATTAGGTCGTTTAATGGCTGCAGTATTACTAATGGTAGGGATTGGGATTATCGGTATATTCACATCTGCACTTACTAATTATTTTAGTAATAAACCTAAAGAATCTCGAGATAAGCAAGTCTTGAAAATAATTCAGTCGATTGATGAGATTGAAGACATAACAAAAGAAGATATTGAGTTTATCCAGTCATTTTTGAAAAGGAAATTATGAATATACGCTAAAGGGTTCCCCATCGGAAGCGCCCGATTAAACAACAAAGGATTGCTATAGAAGCAATCCTTTGTTGTTTAATCACTATTTTTTCACATATTATTAATGGATGATAGAGTCCATTAACTTGTAATCGCCTTGTTGTAATTGTTTAATACAATTCTCCATCATCACCTTGTACCTTTGCATCTAATTCTGATGCTATTTCTTTCATTTTTTCAATAATTTTATCCCTAGCATGCGAAACGGTAATCTGATTTTCTACCACATAATATACTTTTCAAGTGCTTAGTTTAAGCATTTTGCAAAAGCCGGTACCTTTCGTTTAAGTAGAAAAAGGCTCTACTCCTTATTGAAGTAAAGCACCTGTTAGTTTAAAGTTCCACAATATATCTTTCTCATGGATATACACTTCAAATTTTTATCATCTCTGAGGAATCGTCATTTCTTCCCACGAATAATTTGGTATAGTTGCAATCCATAACGTATCTCCCATGATATCCACATCCGAAACGATGAAATCAACCGTATCAAACACCTTTTCAGGTCTTCTTTCATCTTTTGTGTTGATGGAATAAATAGCTTCACCTCTATGTGTATATCCGAATAGTTTCTCTCCTTTTTTAATAAGTTTAACTACCTCTTCATCAACTTTAATTTTTCTCCATGGTCCCTCTTGAAGATCTCGGATCCAAATTCCACTTTGTGTGGTAATAAATAGCCTATTATTAATCACTTTCATATCTAGAGGTTCATCATTACTATTCGGCATAGTTATTTCGTTCCACTCATCATTTGTCTTTCGAAGAATTTTCCTTTCTTCTGTGAGTCCTATTAAGTCACCATTATCCGATATTTGAACCACATAAAATGGTTTAGGAACAATTGCTTTTTCCCAACTCTCCCCTTGATTGGTCGTATAGTAAACCTTTCCATTTGATAGCACAGCAATATGGTTGTTGATTGAATAATCGACGTTCTCAATTGTGTGGTCTAATGAAAGAATTTTGGTTCCTTTACTTTTTGATGTATTACCTACCCATAATTCTTTTTCCGTAGCTACATATAATTGATCATTCATATCAAACCACGCGTGTGTTACATAATTATTAGCATGGAGTTCTGTCCATGTTTCTCCATTGTTACGGCTCCATTCAATAAAAGGTTGCTTGGTTGTACTAAATTGTGTTGGCTTTTTGTCTCCCCATACCACTAAATTGTTATTTCCTGCGACAACCCCTGTAATCGCCATCCCTTTTTTTGTTATATTATCGATGCCGATACGTTTGGATATTAATCCTCCACCGTATGGTAATTTATGAATGGCACTAACCACATCTCCATTTTGGGCATTGAATGAAATTCGAGTAAAACGGTTATCTCGATCATTTCCAATCACTGTTAGAATAGGCATACCATCAATACTATCAAGTGTAAAATGATATCCTGTTGCCCAATCTTTTCCTGGTTTTAGTCCGTATTTATCTTTTGCTATTTGAAGAACATCAGAGCTATCCAACTTAATCTCATCGTAGGGTATTGTTGGATCCTGAGTTTGCTTACTCGGTCTAAACACGGTAATTTTCTTTTCTGAGATACCAATTAGTACAAAATCATCTGTACCCGGAACCACAAAAATCATAAACCAATTTAAGCGTTTACCTGTTCCTCCCCTCGAGCCTCCCATCGTTTCATCCACACTGTTTATACTTGTAAGTGTTGCTTTTACATTCCATTCTTTCGCTCTCTGGAATCCAATGTCAATCGCTTCTTTTAACGTAATTTCACCATCTGAAACGATTCCTTCACGAGCAATCAATTTTCCAAGAACCTCTTCTTTCTTACCAACCGTCATTGGAAAAGGTACTGCTGTGAATCCATTCCGTTCTGAATATACATTAGGATAATCTCCGACCACGGAAGTTTTGGGATTTAATGTTTTTAAGGCTTCTAACACTACTTTTTTATCATTTAACAGTGTTTCTTGAAGCCCATTTAACTCTGAGCATTCTTTAGGTTGTGCATAAGCTTCAAAAGAACTCAAAGCCACTAATGATATGACTAAAATCAGTACATACAGTTCTTTCAAGATAAATTCACCTCTTTTCTAATTAATTTTCCCAATTAGAAAAAAATTATCAATCCATCTTAAAGTAACCTACACCGTTTGTTTAAGTACATTTCTTCATTTTAACATAAATATCCAATAAAAAATCACTTCTTAGAAAACAACTCTAGAGGTGATTTTTATCAAACTTTATTGCAAATTATCAATCTTGATTATAAACGATCCATTTTTTGATCATCAACAAAAGTTGTGGAAGACATTTTTTAAATATATGCCCTGTATATTGTTGATCTTCGTTCCGGCTGGCGACTCCTTGGGGATCACAGATGAGACCCTGGAGCAAGCAACGCGAGTGAAGCGGTTCATCGGACACCCCCAGAAAGCTTTGCTCTGCGCGAAAGCGAAGCGGCAGCGACAAATGTTTTATCTGTGCGAAAGCGAAGCGGCAGCGACAAAAGCGCCCAGTTTGGAACGGAAATCAACCACACGTTATGGTGATGAGTCATTTTTTTTTAAAAGCTACAAATATTTTCATTTCATTATAATGATTATTGAGGTGGTCGATAGTATCATTAAAAAGTCTAATAAACAAAAAAGCACACCACTATATAAGTGATGTACCTATTATTTAATATAATGTATGACATTAAAGATAACCTAATAATATTACTGATTTATAATACATTCACTCGTCTTTAATTATACAGAGTAGAGAGAGGATTTTTTACCGCTGCATATTCATCCAACTATCAACATGGTGAATAGCCAAACCACTATAGCTTGTTTTATTGGCATAATGCTGATGAACACGTGCTAGTTGTTTATTCATATAGGCTTCTCCATTATCATAAAAGGTAATATTTTTCCCTTCATCAGAGGCACCTGTTTCTACGCCAATAACAACTGATTTGTTTACTTTTTGTGCATACTCTATTTCATTTTCCACTATTTTGATAATGTCTTTAGCTGTATCTCGATAGGCCATAATCGAGACACTATCAACTTGATCGATAACCCATTCAGCTAAAATACCATTGCCATACTGGTTGCTATAGGCAATCTCATCAAACCAAAATGGCATATCGACTTCCAAAGGTATTTGTAATTGCTCAGTCCCCTCTTTCGCTTTAGTAAGAAGCGTTTGATAGGACTCAATTGTATTTTCTTGATTCAAGCTCCAACCACTATTTAAGTAGGGCTCTACATCAAGATGGACTCCAGAAAATTGTTCTGTTGCCCCTACATTCCCATTATATGTATATAACCAATCAAACATTTGATCCTGCATTTTATAGCCATCCTCTGAAACCCAGCTTGCAGCACCATCTAACGCATATACTTTAATACCTTGTGCTGTTGCTTTTTCAATAAAGCTTTTATAATAGTCAATTGCTATATCAGTATTAATCTGCAAATATACTTTATTTACATCTTTGCTTTCTAAAAATGAGAGTACGCCTGATTCATCTTCAACAATTTTTATCGTATCCCATAACCAAGTAGCCTTATCTTGCATGGCCATTGCCTCTACCTTTCCTGCTGTTAATCCGAGCGTACTTACAATTGTTACTATAAAAGCAATGATTGCTTTTGATAGTGAACGACTTACCATATATTACATCTCCATTCTATGTGCCGAGGCTCATAGAACAGAACCTGGCAACCTGACAATCATGCACTATAAAATATAGTGTTTAGACTCATGGCTTTGCGTCCTTCCCTTTCGGTGAAGTTTGCCTTTTACAGTAGTTTTCTTACTTTACATAGTATGACGTTAAAACGAATATGTCTGTAGGTAAAATGCATAATTCTCTAGACAATTATCGAAAAAAAACAATAACAACACAGGTTATTTTTACTATAGCAGCAAAAAACGTAGAGTACTCAAGCCTCTACGTTTTCTTTTTCATTTTCAAGCATTTTGTGCAAATAATTAATAATTTCACGAATACCCTCTAATGAATTCACAAGTATTTTCGGATCTACATATGTGATCATACGATTTTCAAGATTTGCCACAGCTGTAAAGTAGCGTGTTTTTGAATAATTGACAAGCCCCATCTGCTTTAATACGGACTCATCAAAATCAAGAATTTCACGAGCTTCGGTGACAAGTAATCCGTAATTCACAACATCCGTATTCAATACAATAATCCTTGCTGTTGCAGCATTTGAAGAACGATTATAAAGAATACGCTCAAAATCAAGTACAGGTATAAGCTCGCCACGAATTCTTGTGAAGCCCATAAGATAATTAGGTAAATGAGGAATCGGTGTTACGTGCTCTAACTTTTCAATCGAAATCGCTTGTTCAACAGGCACTGCATATTCCTCTGTACCACAAGCAAAAACTACTGCCTTCACACTTTCCATGCGATCACATCCTCCGATTCTGTTATTATTTTTTTGCAGACTCTTTGACGATTTCGACAAGTAAATCTGCTAATTTTTCCAATTCTTCTACAGGAATTTTTTCATTTGTTGTATGAATATCCTCATACCCAACAGAAAGATTAACTGTAGGAATGCCAAAGCCAGCAATAACATTCGCATCAGAACCTCCGCCAGAAATACCAAGCTTTGGTGTGCGTTCAATGTTGTTTACAGCTGCCATTGCCACTTGAACAACTTTATCTTTTTCTGTTACACGGAATCCAGGGTACATTAGCTTCACTTCTACTTCAGCTCTTGCCCCTAATGAAGCAGAAACTTGTTCAAACGTCTCTTGCATATGCTTAGTTTGCGCATCTAGTTTTGTTTTGTCGATAGAACGTGCTTCTGCTAGTATTGTTACTTCATCACATACAATATTTGTTGCCTGACCACCCTCAAAGCGACCGATATTTGCTGTAGTTTCTTCATCCAAACGACCAAGTTTCATTTGCGCAATACATTTGGAAGCAACTGTAATCGCTGATACACCTTTTTCTGGAGCAACACCAGCATGTGCTGTTTTCCCAATTATTTTAGCGAAAATTTTAGCTTGGAAAGGCGCCGCTGTTACAATACCGCCTACTTTGCCATCACTGTCTACTGCAAAGCCATACTTTGCTTTAATTTTAGATGGATCTAACTCTTTAGCTCCAACAAGTCCACTTTCCTCACCTGCTGTAATAATAAACTCAATATCTCCATGCTCAATATTTTGCTCTTTTAAGCGTTTAGCCATCTCAAATAATGTGGCAAGACCAGCCTTGTCATCAGCACCTAAAATTGTAGTACCATCAGAAACGATATAGCCATCTTCACGAAGAGACGGTTTAATACCTTTACCTGGAACAACTGTATCCATATGAGAAGTAAAATAAATTGGTTCAACATCTAACGAACCTTTTAATGTAGCAAGTATATTCCCTGCACCATGCCCGTTACGAGTATGTGCATCATCTTGTTCTACTGTAAAGCCAAGTGCTGTTAATTTGTCGATTAAAATCGGCGCAATCACTTGTTCATGTTTTGTTTCTGAATCGATTTGTACGAGCTCAAAAAACTCTTCTACTAAACGACTTGTCATGTTGTAAGACTCCCTTAGTTTACGTGTTTTTCCACGTTATAGTATATGTATTATTTTAGCACAACATCTGCAGAGTTGAAATAATTCGCTTGAATAACGATAAACAAAATGCTCAAAGAAAACTTTGTGAATGTTGTATTTCTTTAAATGAGGGTTGATTAATGATTTCCGTTTCAGGCTGCTCTTTTTTCTGTGAGCTAGTGTCGAGGAGCTGCTCTTTTCTTATTGCGAAACAAAAAAAACCTGTGAAAGAAGAAGATTCTTTTCACAGGTTACTTTATATTGATGTTTGAAAAATAGCTTCTTTCTCTTTTTGTAGAGACTGCAAATAATCATCTGCCTTGTTATGTTTATCCTGTAGATGCCAAATTGTATTATGTACATCATCCTGAACACGAGATACTTGCTCTCTCGCTGTTGATATTTTGGAATGGACAGACCAAGCTGAAAAAATGTCATCAAAGAAATAGTCCGCAAATTTTACAAAGCCATCTGTTTCAACTGGTAATGATTTCGTTGACATATCTTGTACATCCAGTAGTTCGTTATGAAAGCGTTGCAAAGCAATCTGAGCATTATGAAGATAATTTTCGGACTTATCAAGTGCATCATGCTTTAAATGTGTAGCAATGACCCCTCCACCAAAGAACGTATCCCACGTTGAATAGCTATTAGCTGAATGTAACGAAGCTGCTGCTTGTCCAAGCTTTGTTAGCGCCGTTTCTCCCGCTTCTTCAGCTTCCTTAATTTCTGTAATAAGTTGTTTCGTTAGCATTTCTTCATTAGCTAATTGATCTAGCTGATTTGCCTGATCAGGATTATGTATTTGTAAATAGCCTTTCTTTTTAACATTAAGTTGTTTGAAAGCTTCTTGCAACTCTTGTTCATGTATTTGAGAAAGTCTAGTGTTTATTTGCTCCAAATCATACGTCAAATCAACATCCATCTTCTTTGCTTCCTTTATTTTTAATTCAAGCACGGCTGCCTTGTCTATTTCTTCTGCACGTAGCTCATCTTGTTGCCCTGTCCACGTACGGATCATATTCATAAAAGAAAAGCCTTCTAACTTATCGAGCTTCATACGAATTTGATTGTGTGCTGTGGAATGATTGTAAATTTCCTGTTGCGCATGCTCGATTTGCTTTTCAATTAAAAGCCTTTGTTCTCTTAACCTACTAATAGTTCTTAATTGTGCATGAATCATTTCTTGCTCTTTTTGTAATTGTTTCCATTCCATTTATCTCAACTCCTCTTACTATTTGTACGGATGAAATAAAAATATGTTTCAATTATCTGTCATTTCTTTTATCATCTAAAATTAGTTCAGTCTAAAAGAAAGCCTAGTAATCGACTGACTACTAGGCTTGTACAATTCTTATAGAGGAATGTTTCCGTGTTTTTTCTCTGGACGTGTTTCGTGTTTGTTTGATAACATATCTAGCCCTTGAATTAGCTTAATACGTGTATCACGTGGATCGATAACATCGTCTACCATACCGCGAGATGCCGCAACGTATGGATTTGCAAACTTCTCTTTATATTCTTCAATTTTCGCTGCACGTGTTGCTTCTGGATCTTCTGATTTTGCAATTTCACGCGCGAAGATGATGTTCGCTGCACCTGCCGCTCCCATAACTGCAATCTCTGCGTTAGGCCAAGCAAATACAAGGTCAGCTCCAATTGATTTAGAGTTAAGGGCAACGTATGCACCACCATATGCTTTACGCAGAATGACTGTAATTTTTGGTACAGTTGCTTCTGAATATGCATAAAGGATTTTCGCTCCGTGACGGATGATACCGCCATGCTCTTGTTTAACCCCAGGGAAGAAGCCAGAAACGTCTTCAAAAGTGATAATTGGTATATTGTAAGCATCACAAGTACGGATGAAACGAGCAGCCTTGTCCGAAGAATCAATATCTAACCCGCCAGCTAGTACTTTAGGTTGGTTACATACTAGACCAACAGATTCACCAGCAATACGTGCAAAACCAACAACTACGTTTTTAGCAAATTCTGAGTGAACTTCCATGAATGAACCTTCGTCCACTACTTGCTCCACTACTTTACGTACATCATAAGGACGTGTTGTTTCGATTGGCACCGTATCCACGATTTCTGGACGATAATCATCACCCTCTGGACGTGCTTGACGCGGAGCTTTTTCTTTATTATTTTGTGGTAAGTAGCTTAATAGCTTTTTAATTTGATTAATAGCTTCTTCTTCAGATGGTGCGCGGAAGTGTGCGTTACCACTAACTGCGTTGTTTACTTTAGAACCACCTAAATCTTCAGCAGAGATTTTTTCACCTGTTACCGTTTCGATAACTTTAGGTCCTGTAATGAACATTTGAGATGTTTTATCAACCATTAGAATGAAGTCTGTAATTGCTGGAGAATATACCGCTCCACCAGCACATGGTCCCATGATAACTGAGATTTGAGGAATTACCCCAGAGTAGATTGCATTACGATAGAAAATATGACCATAACCATCAAGTGAAAGTACACCTTCTTGAATACGAGCACCACCTGAATCATTAATACCGATGAATGGTGTACCATTTTTCGCAGCTAGGTCCATCACTGTTGCCATTTTCTTAGCATGCATTTCACCAAGCGCTCCACCAAATACTGTGAAATCTTGAGAGAATAAGTATACTGAACGACCGTTGATTTTACCGAAACCAGTTACTACACCATCACCAGGACCTTCCATTTTGTCCATACCGAAGTCTACTGTACGGTGTGTTATGAATGGGTTGATCTCAAAAAATGTATCTTCGTCAAGTAATAATTCAATACGCTCACGAGCTGTTAATTTCCCTTTTTCATGTTGCTTGTCGATACGCTCATAGCCACCACCAAGTTCAATTACCGTCTTACGGTCATACAAGTCATTAATTTTGTCGAACATATCCATACTGATCACTTATCCCCTTTTCCACTTTTATCACATAATTCATATAACACACCGAAAGATGATTTCGGATGCATGAAAGCAACCTCAGCACCACCAGCACCTGGTCCTGGTTCTTCAGATAAAAGACGTACGCCTTTGTCGCGAAGCTCTGCCATACGCTCACGAATTCCTGTCACACCGAAAGCTACATGGTGAATACCTTCTCCACGTTTTTCGATATATCCGTGAATAGTACTTTTTTCACTCATCGGTTCTAATAACTCAATTTTTACGTTACCCGCATCAATGAATGCAACACGAACCTGTTGAGATTCTACTTCTTCCACTTTCAGTAACTTTAAACCTAAAGTTTCTGTATAATATGTAATGCGTTCATCAAGATCGCGGACTGCAATCCCAATATGATCTACTTTCTCCATGGTGACATCTCCTTCTGTTATGGTACATGATCTATTTTACAGACTTTTTTGTCAAAACTCTACTACTTGAGAAATTTTTCAGATTTGCTAAACTATTTATAAGAAAAGAAGGAGCGAACGAGCATATGAGTAATAAAAAATTTCAAAAAATCGTTGTTTATACTATGATTGTGATTATGTTAATCTCATCTCTAGCATTTGGTTTATCAATGATAATCTAAAGAAAGGCGAGGCGTCTGCATTACTGCGGACGCTCTTTCTTTACCTTTAAACCTTTAAAAGACTGTTTAATTTCTAAATAGCGATCCATTTCCTCTATAAATTGATAAAGTGCCGCTTGTGCTAGAAATTGCTCATGGTTATTCGGTAAAGGTAATTGGGCGAAATCTCGCTTTACTTGCTCTAACTTTTCTCTAAAATGACTAGCTGTATTTCCTGAATGAACGTGCTCACCGAGGTCTTGCAAAAAATCTGCAACGATAATCGCCTCTTGTACTATAACAGGAAGTGCCGTTATTTTCGGTAGTACCCTATCAATAATTTCTAACTGCTGTTCACGCATATCAAAATACATGTAATAGTCATTTTTTCGTCTCGTAAAATGATTTTCAACATCTTTAAACGCTAGGGATTTCGCACTATTCAACGCTTTAATCGCTTCAATAATTTCCTGACCATCCCACAATGTATCGCCTTCTCTTAAATAGTTGGCAATTTCTAAAAAAATCTTACTGTAAAGTTCTTCAATTTTAACCCGATAGTAATTTAATTCCTTTTGAATGTCTGGCATATACATATTTATAGCTATTCCCGTCCCATAACCAATTGCCATTAATGCGAATTCATTATAAACAAGTCCCAATGAAAAACTTTTTGCAGCGTAAATATGCATGATAATAACCGCACTAGAAACAAAGCCATCCGCTACTTTTAATGACACGATTGTTGGTATAAAAATGATAAGCATACCTGCTAATGTAAGCGGATGATAGGAAAATAGCTCAAAGCTCAAAAATGCATAAAGCATACCGATTATACTTGCGACAAATCGTGTATAGGCTGCATGAATGGATTTTTTCTTCGTTGGCTGTACACATAATATTGTTAGAATACCAGCTGATGCATAAGAAGCTAAATCAAAATATTGGGCAATGGCAATAGCGATTGCTGCACCAAATGCCGTTTTTAAAGTACGATAGCCGATTGAAAATTTCTTCAAGTCGACTGCCTCCCATCCTTCAGTATTCTATTTATTTTACTCATTTCAAAGAAAACTATCAGCCGTTCATTTAGCCAATATTACAAAAATTATAAACGCACTTTAATTACGTCTAAAGATACCAAAGCTACCAACGGAGAATGTGGTTAGTAAGAAGTCTCCGCAGACGCTTTATAGCCTGCGGAGCTTTCTACTAAAGAATAACTTCACTTTTAATTCAATGATTGAAATTAAAGTTCGTCGCAGTATTCCTCAAAGTTTGCTTGTAGGTTTGTCACTACTGACATTGGGTCATGACCCTCAATTTCATAGCGTCCAACTTCTGCTACTACTTGTCCATCCTTTAATAACACAAATGATGGGGAAGATGGTAAATGATCTTCACCGAAGTGATAACGAGCAGCTGCAGTTGCTTCTTTATCTTGACCAGCAAATACCGTTACAAGATGGTCTGGACGTTTATCATAATGTACGCATTGTGCTGCTGCTGGACGTGCGATACCCCCTGCACAGCCGCATACTGAGTTTACCATGACTAATGTTGTACCTGGACGAGCAAACGCCTCTTCAACAGCTTCTGGTGTGCGTAGCTGTTCATAACCAGCTGCCTCAATTTCCGCACGAGCTGTTTTTAAAATTTCTTGCATAAATAAATCGTAATCCATATTCATATAGCGATTAGCCCCTTTCAAGTTCGCGTCAACCTAGACGATATTAGACGCTCATACATCTCCTATCATAGCAGTTAGTGACGAATTTGTGCACCTACTTGCTCATATAAATGAACATATTGTAGCTATGATTGTTCCTCGCCAAATAAACGATCTACACCTTGTGTTACTGTCAACTGTCCATTTAAAATTTGACGTTCGAGAAGTTGCACTTGTGCTTTACGCTCCGGATTGCCATAAAACGAATCAATTAACTGGTCAATAATCATCGATTGGAACCAATCTTTCGTCTGATTTTGGCGTCTGATCAACCAGTAATTATTTTCTTCCACGATTTGTCTGAATTCCCCTATTGTACTCCATACTTTGTCAAGGCCACGTTTTTCCCACGAACTTACTGGCATTGCTGTCGACATCCATCCTGGAGTTGCAGGCTGTAAGAAATGTAAGATTTGCTTATATTCGGATACCGTTTTTTTCGCTAGACGAACATTATCGCCATCAGCCTTATGGACAACGATGGCATCCGCTAACTCCATAATGCCCTTTTTCATGCCTTGGAGCTCGTCTCCAGCACCTGTTAAAACTAACAGTAAGAAGAAATCAACCATACCACGGACATACGTTTCACTTTGTCCAACACCGACTGTTTCTATTAAAATGACATCATAGCCGGCTGCTTCACAAACAAGCATCGTTTCACGTGTCTTTTTATGAACACCCCCCAGGGTACCAGCTGAAGGAGAGGGACGGACAAATGCATTAGGCTTCTTCACGAGCTCTTCCATTCGAGTTTTATCGCCTAAAATGCTTCCTCCAGATAAAGAAGAGCTTGGATCAATCGCAAGGACTGCCACTTTTTTTCCCATCTCACAAAGCATCGTTCCGAAAGCCTCAATGAACGAACTCTTTCCCGCACCAGGAACGCCTGTAATCCCAATACGGACACTGTTTCCTGTATGTGGTAGAAGCTCTTGTAGAAGTTCTTGTGCTTGCACTTTATGCGTTACATTTGAACTTTCAATGAGTGTAATAGCTTTTGACAAGTGTGTACGAGAGCCTGCACGTACTTCTCGTGCAAGCTCCTGTAAGTTTAGTTTGTCTGCTTTTTTCTTGCGGAATTTTTTCGGTGTACTATATTGCATTCCGTCGTGAGTTGCCTCTACTCCGTCCATAACAAATAGCGCACTTTCTGGCATTCCTTTGTTTTTGTCCATTATTCAGACACTTCCTCGTAGCCTAAACGTTTGTAAATCTCTTCAATAATCTTTTGTGCTGATACAGGAATAACTGTACCAGGTCCAAAAATCGCTACTGCGCCAGCGTTATAAAGGAAATCATAATCTTGTGCTGGAATTACACCACCAACAATAATAATGATATCTTCGCGGCCTAGTTTTTCTAGCTCTGCTACTAATTCAGGAACTAAAGTTTTATGACCAGCTGCTAATGAAGATACGCCAATCACATGAACATCGTTTTCCACTGCCATTTGAGCTGCCTCAGCCGGTGTCATAAATAACGGTGAAATATCTACGTCAAATCCTAAGTCAGCATAACCCGTTGCCACGACCTTCGCACCACGGTCATGTCCATCTTGTCCCATTTTCGCTACTAAAATACGTGGACGACGACCTTCATTTTCAAGGAACTCCTCTGTCATTTGTTTCACTTCAGTAATTTGCTCTTCATCTGAGAAGTTTGCAGAGTACACGCCAGAGATTGAACGGATTACCGCTTTATGACGACCAGAAACAACTTCAATTGCATCGGAAATTTCGCCTAATGAAGCACGAGCACGAGCAGCATCTACTGCTATTGCTAATAAGTTTTCTTCACCATCTTGCGCCGCTTTCGTTAATCGCGCTAGATGTTTTTGTACTTCAGCTTCATCACGAGCTGCCTTCATCGCTTCTAAACGTTCAATTTGCTTTTGACGAACTAGTGTATTATCAATGTCAAGAATGTCGATCGGTTCTTCTTTTTCTAAACGATATTTGTTGACACCAACGATTGTTTCAGTTTTAGAGTCGATTTTCGCTTGACGTTTTGCCGCAGCTTCCTCGACTTTCATTTTTGGAAGACCTGTTTCAATCGCTTTCGCCATACCGCCAAGCTCTTCGATTTCTTCAATTAATGCCCACGCAGATTTTGTAATCTCGTTTGTCAATTTTTCCACATAGTATGAACCGCCCCATGGATCAATTACTTTCGTCATTGCCGTTTCTTCTTGTAAGAATAGCTGTGTATTACGTGCAATACGTGCAGAGAAATCCGTTGGTAGAGCAATCGCTTCATCAAGTGCATTTGTATGAAGAGATTGCGTATGCCCCATTGATGACGCATTCGCTTCGATTAATGTACGTGTCACATTGTTAAATGGATCTTGCTCTGTTAAAGACCAGCCAGATGTTTGTGAGTGTGTACGAAGTGCTAATGTCTTAGGATTTTTTGGATTAAACGTTGACATCATTTGTGCCCAAATTCGGCGTGCTGCACGCATTTTTGCAACTTCCATATAATAGTTCATACCGATTGCCCAGAAGAATGATAAACGCGGTGCAAAGGCATCAATATCGATTCCAGCTTTAAGCCCTGTACGAACATATTCAAGACCATCTGCTAATGTGTAAGCAAGCTCGATGTCATTTGTTGCCCCCGCTTCTTGAATATGGTAACCAGAGATCGAAATTGAGTTAAATTTTGGCATATATTTCGCCGTAAATTCAAAAATATCTGCAATAATTTTCATAGACATTGCTGGCGGATAAATATATGTGTTACGAACCATGTATTCTTTTAAAATATCGTTTTGAATCGTACCAGCAAGCTTGTCTGGTGTAACTCCCTGCTCTTCAGCTGCAACGATATAGAATGCAAGAACTGGTAATACAGCACCATTCATTGTCATAGAAACCGACATTTGATCTAAAGGAATTTGGTCAAATAAGATTTTCATATCTTCTACTGAGTCAATCGCAACCCCAGCTTTACCAACATCCCCTGTTACACGTGGATGGTCTGAGTCATAGCCACGGTGAGTTGCTAAGTCAAAGGCAACAGAAAGACCTTTTTGACCCATTGCTAAGTTACGTTTGTAGAATGCATTTGATTCTTCAGCTGTTGAGAAACCAGCATATTGACGAACTGTCCAAGGACGAGCTACATACATAGTAGGGTATGGACCACGTGTATTTGGCGCAATACCTGCAACATCATTTAAATGTTTTGCATCTTTAATATCTTCTTTTGAATAAATATCTTTAATTTCGATACCTTCATTTGTCATGAATTTTTCTTCTGACGCTTGAGGTGCTTCAGCTGCTAATACTTTTTCGATTTCAACTGCACTAAAATTTGGCTTGCTCATCGTTGGACCTCCTTCATGCTAGCGAACACTGAATTAAATTTTTCAATGATGTTCTGTCCTGCGAAAATAAAGCCGTTTAAGCCATTTGCTAACCAAGCTTCTTCTTCGTCTTTAAATTTACCTGCAACGTCAACAATTACGTTAGCTGGTTTACCTGCTAAAATTGCCGGTACTAATTCTTTTGTATCATCATCATTACCTGCGATCACCACATATGTAGCTTCAGTAGAGTTTATCCAAGCTAGTGCTTCTTCAGCTGTAGCAACTGGTTCACTTTTTTCTGGTACTAGACCTACAGTGTTTAAGAAACCTGACACGAAATCGGCACGTGGTTTTGAGCTTTTTAGTGTACCTAATGCTAAAATCCCTGTTTTCACATTTGCCGCTGTCATTTCAGCACGTAATTGCTCGAAAGGTATAGCAATTCGCTTAATCTCTGCAAACGCTGGATTTGTTGCGCTTTCAAACACATCTGCTGGGTTGGCATAAATATTTGTACCGATTAATGATTGCTTACGCGTTTGTGCCGCCTTAATACGAGCTTGATAAGATTTTTCCAGTTCCTCAGCAAGCTGTCCTGATGCAGTGTAAGCGTCGATGCCTCCAGCTGCTTCAATTTCTAAGAACAATGCCCAAGCTTCTTTCACAAAATCTGCTGTTAATGACTCAATAAAGTAAGAGCCACCAGCTGGGTCTATAACTTTTAAAACATTTGTTTCTTCTTTTAAGATTAAAGATACATTCCGTGCAATACGAACCGATTGATCTGTTGGTGTCGTTAATGCATCATGAGGGTGAACTGTAAAGACATCCGCACCACCGATTAAGCCCGAAAGCGCTTCATTTGCTACACGTAATAAGTTTACATAAACATCCAGCTTCGAGAAGCTTCTTAATGACGTCTCAGCAATAGTTGGAACTTTCACGCTGTCAGATACTCCATAAGCGGATGAGAACGCTTTCCAAAGTACTTTAAAAGCACGAAGTTTGGCAATCTCTGTAAAGAACTGTGTATCCACTGCAAATGATACATAAAACTTCTTCGCGAACGCTTCAAAGCTTTCTTCTTGATTTGCGTATTTTGCGGCTAATGCAAGTGCATAGGCTAATTCTTGCACAGCGTTAGCTCCTTCATTATGATAAACCGTTGTGTCCGCGCCGACTGAGCGCACGCTCGGGAAATCAGTTAAAGAGATTAGGTTTTTCGATACGATGAAACCTTTTACAGTTTCTCGCTGATCAACTGTTATTTTGTCGAATACTGCTAATAATGGGTCATTTGAATTTTCAACCGACATTTTAAACGAATATTCTGTGAAATAATTCGCTAATTGTGCCAATACTTCTTCAGTCCATTCAAAATTTACACGGCTATCAATTGTTACTACTTCATTGCCTCGAGCTAAGCTATCATCAAGCTTTGCAAAAAATGCTTCGCTTGTATCAGCGTATATTTGTTGTGCCACTCGATATGCTTGATTATTTTGTAGGGAACGGATTGTGGCAACTTGTTTATCAAGTTCTTCACCAAGTTTTGCTACTAAACTTTCTTGAGTGTAAAGTGGTTCTAGTGTAACACCTTCACTTGTTTTCGTTAAAAGAGACTCGAATGGTTTCCCTTTTAAAGCCTTGATTGCTGCATCTTGCCATTCTGAATAGGACGGCTTTTCAAATTCAATATTTTTCATGTTGTTTGACATGCGGACGCTTAATCAGCTTCCCCCCTTAGTAGTTTCTACTTGTTATTCTACATGACAAATTGCAACTGGAAAAGCAAAAAAAATTCGGAAACCGTTATACAACAGGTTTCCGACAAGTCATCAGTAGACTGACGTTGAAGATTTATTTGTATTTTCGAGTATTTCTTTCACCCTATTTAGGAATTTACCACAAACAAGTCCATCAAGAACACGATGATCTAAAGATAAACATAAATTCACAATATCTCGTGCAGCGAACATTCCACCAGGTAAAACAACCGGTTTTTTTACAATACTTTCCACTTGAAGAATTGCTGCTTGTGGATAATTAATGATGCCCATCGACTGAACAGAGCCGAATGCACCCGTATTATTTACCGTAAATGTACCACCTTTTATATCATCCATCGTCAGTTTCCCAGCACGAACTTTCATTGCAAGCTCATGAATTTCTTTAGCAATACCTTTAATCGATTTTTCATCAGCGTGTTTTATAACAGGGACAAATAAGGCATCCTCTGTCGCGACTGCAATGGAAATATTTATGTCATGCTTTTGAATGATTTTGTCCTCTGCCCACATAGAATTCATCATCGGGAATTCCTTAAGAGCTTGCGAGACAGCTTTTACAAAGAAAGCAAAATACGTAATATTAAAGCCTTCTTTTTGCTTAAACTCTGTCTTTATGCTATCACGATATGCTACTAAATCAGTAACATCTACTTCCATCATCATCCATGCATGTGGCACTTCCTGAGCACTTCGTACCATATTATTAGCGATAGCACGACGCACCTTCGTTACTGGAATTTCAACATCACCTGCTTGAATAGATTGTACTGGTGTAGCAGGTTGAGTATCATTGTCCTGTGATGCAGGTGCTACAATAGGTGCTGACTGTTGAACGGCTGTATTGACAGCAGACGGTGTTTCAACCTGAGAAGTTGGCACATTTCCTGTTTCAATCAATTTCATAAGGTCTTTTCTTGTAATGCGTCCCCCTTCACCAGTTCCTGTGACTTGGTCAAGTGCAATATCATGCTCTTGTGCAAGTCGAAGAACCGCTGGAGAATAACGGACTTTATCCTGTCGAACCGTTTTTTGTGATGCTATTATAGCTGTAGTTGGCTGCGGAATCTCCTGTTTCTTTTGTACACCTGCATTTAAAATAGCTGTACTTACCGCTGATTTTTTCGGTGGAGGCGGAGGAGGTAATTCGCTGTCACCTGCTATTTCAACGCAACAAACGACTGCTCCAACGGGTAATGTTTGCCCTTCCTCTGCTAGTAGCTCTGTAATGACTCCTTCAAAAGAAGACGGGATTTCTGCATTTACTTTATCTGTTACAACTTCTGCTAGTGGATCATATTTTTTTACCGTATCACCTGGCTTGACAAGCCATTTTTCAATCGTACCTTCTGTTACACTTTCGCCGAGCTGTGGCATTGTAATATTTTGAATAGCCATCATCTATTCCTCCCATCAAGTATGCCTAGGTGTAATTGTATCTATCGAATTACTATCATATTCATAATAAACTCATTACCAAAAAGGGGTTGGTTTTTCGTTCCGACTGAGCGCTTTACTAGGGACGTCCAATCTTCACTCCAATCAACTTATATACATGACATAACGTTGTAACAAATGTCATCCCTATCTTTTGATGATGAGCCTTAAAATAACTGTGACACTATGAAGCATCAGGCTTTGACGCGTTGATAAACAATCACACATATTTTAACTTTCGCCACAATTACATTAGCTGAAAGAAGTTAATATCTGTTGATCTGTCCGAGGGTTTAACTTTTTTCAACAAATTAGAATGCAGCTAGTTCTCGCATCGCACGTTCTACTTTTTCAGGGTTGATCATAAAATACTTTTCCATCGTCGGTGCATACGGCATTGCCGGAACATCTGGTCCTGCTAGGCGTTGGATTGGTGCATCGAGTTCAAATAAGCAATGCTCTGCAATGATTGCTGCTACCTCACTCATGATGCTTCCCTCTTTATTATCCTCAGTAACTAGTAAAACTTTTCCTGTTTTACTCGCCGCCTCAATGATTGCCTCTTTATCGAGTGGATATACCGTGCGTAGGTCAAGAATATGAGCGGAAATACCGTCTGCTGCAAGGCGCTCAGCTGCTTGTAATGCAAAATGGACAGCTAATCCATACGTAATGACAGTAACGTCTTCCCCTTCACGCTTAACATCTGCCTTCCCAATCGGTAATGTGTAGTCGTCCGTTGGCACTTCACCTTTTATGAGTCGATAAGCACGTTTATGTTCGAAAAATAGTACTGGATCCTCATCACGGATTGCTGCTTTTAACAAGCCTTTTGCATCATATGGCGTGGACGGAATAACAATTTTCAATCCAGGTGTTCCTGCAAAAAGTGCCTCTACAGATTGCGAATGATAAAGTGCTCCGTGTATACCTCCGCCAAAAGGTGCACGTATAACCATTGGGCAAGACCAGTCATTATTCGAACGATAGCGGATTTTTGCAGCCTCAGAAACGATTTGGTTAACAGCAGGCATGATGAAATCAGCGAATTGCATCTCGGCAATTGGACGCATACCATACATCGCAGCACCAATACCAACACCTGCAATGGCACTCTCTGCAAGAGGCGTATCAAGTACCCGATGTTCACCAAATTGTTCATAAAGACCTGTTGTTGCTTTGAAAACCCCGCCTTTGCGACCAACGTCCTCTCCTAAAATGAAAACACGCTCATCACGTTCCATCTCTTCCTTCATCGCTAATGTAATCGCATCAATATAAGACATCACTGCCATTACACGTCACCTCCGTCCACTGGTGCATATACGTATTTCAAAGCATGCTCTGGCATTGCATACGGAGCAGCTTCTGCATAATCTGTTGCTTCATTCACCTCTGCCATGACACGCTCTTCAATTTCAGCACGTAGGTTTTCTGTCATCACGCCAGCATCCATTAGATACTTTTCAAATAACAGCACAGGATCCTTTGCCTTACCTTCCGCTATATCCTCAGCAGTTCGATATTGACGATCATCATCATCCGAAGAATGAGCTGTTAAGCGATAAGTCACTGTTTCTATTAGACTTGGACCTTCACCACTACGTGCACGATCAGCTGCTTCTTTCACAACCTTATAGACCTGTAACGGACATTTTCCATCAACTGTAACACCTGGCATACCATAGCCAATACCGCGATCTGACACTTTCGCACAGCCTAATTGACGTTCAACTGGCACAGAAATTGCGTATTGATTGTTTTCTACCATTATAATGACTGGAAGCTTATGAACTCCTGCAAAATTCGCACCTTCATGAAAATCACCCTGGTTAGATGAACCTTCACCGAGCGTAACAAAAGTAATAAAATCCTCTTTTTGTAGACGCCCTGCAAGAGCTACCCCCACCGCGTGCGGAACTTGTGTAGTAACTGGCGAAGAGCCTGTTAAAATACGATTTTTCTTTTGTCCAAAATGACCTGGCATTTGTCGCCCACCTGAGTTTGGATCCTCTGCTTTGGCAAACGCGGATAACATCAATTCTCTTGGTGTCATTCCAAAATGTAAAACAACACCCATATCACGATAGTAAGGTGCAATATAATCTTTGTTATGATCAAGAGCAAATGCCGCTCCCACTTGTGCTGCCTCCTGTCCCTGACAAGAAATAACAAATGGAATTTTACCAGAACGGTTTAATAACCACATACGTTCATCTAGTCTTCTTGCCATTAACATCGTTTCGAACATTGCAAGGACATCTTCATTTGATAAACCTAAATCTTCATGCTTAATTTGAACATCTTGCATACGAACACTCCTTTCGTATTGTGGAGAAATAGCTAAAGCATTTTATAGCTCTTCAGCAAAATATGTGTATTAGACTGCATATTGCACGCCGGGAGGACGCTTTTTCGTAGGCATAGCTCGAGCCTCCATGCGCTTTCATTCCAACCTACTTTATTAATCACGAACAGATTTTAAGTATTGACCTACTTTATATTTCCTTAAAAATGAATGGCGCGCTTATCGACTGCTAGAGCTGATTCCATAAGCACCTCATTAAGTGACGGATGTGGATGAATGGCCTGACTAATTTCCCACGGGGTTGCATCAAGTAATTTAGCAAGTGATGCTTCTCCAATTAAATCTGTCACATGTGGTCCTACCATATGAATACCCAAAATATCATTCGTCTCTTCATCAGCAACAATTTTTACAAAGCCATCTGTCTCTCCATTAACTAACGCTTTTCCAATCGCCTTGAATGGAACCTTACCGACCTTCAATGTATAACCTTGCTCACGTGCAGCACTTTCAGTTAAGCCAATACTTGCAACCTCAGGGTAAGAATAAACGCATTTTGGAACCTTTAGAACATCAAGTGGCTCTGTTTTACCCATTGCAATATGCTCAATTGCAGATAACCCTTCATGTGAAGCAACATGCGCTAATTGTAAGCCACCGATTACATCGCCAATGGCATACATATGTGATTCCTTTGTTTGATACGAATCTTTGACTTTAATAAACCCATTTTCAACTTCTATTTCTGTATTCTCCAAGCCAATACCTTGTGTATTTGCCTCACGCCCTACACAAAGCAATAATTTATCAGCCTCAAATAATTCTTCCTTATCATTGACATTCGCAGAAATGAAAACGTTATCATTTTCAATTTTGAAGGTACTAGCATCTATGCGGGCATTTGTTACAATACGAACACCTCTTTTTTCCAGCTGCTTTGTCACTTCTTTGACAATATCCGTATCCTCTGCAGGTAAAATAGATGGTCCATATTCTAATACAGTTACATAAACTCCAAAATCACAAAGCATAGAAGCCCATTCAATTCCAATAACTCCTCCACCTACAATTAACAGTGACTTTGGCAGTTCTTCCATTTGTAGTGCATGATCAGAGTTCATCACATATTTACCGTCAACTGTTAGGCCTGCCATTCCTCTTGGCTTAGATCCGGTTGCAATCACAACATTTGTTGGTACAAGCATTTCATTTTCATCGCCGTTAGTCATTTCAACTGAAATAGTGCCAGGCATTGGTGAGAAAATGGACGGTCCTAAAATTCGCCCTATTCCCTGATAAACGTCTATCTTGCCTTTTTTCATCAGTGTATTCACACCTTGGCTCAATTGCTCAACAATAGCTTGTTTCCTAGCCTGCACTTTGTCGAATTGCAATGTAACCCCTTCAATATCTACGCCATATTCAGCGGCTGTTTTATTTGCTGTACGATACACTTCTGCACTTCGAAGTAAGGCCTTACTTGGTATACAGCCTTTATGCAAGCATGTTCCACCTAGACGTTCACGTTCGACTATGGCTGTTTTCAAGCCCAACTGTGCAGCTCGAATCGCTGCAACATAGCCTCCTGTACCTCCACCTAAAATGACAACATCATAATTTTGAGCCATATCGATTCCCCCTTATGAGAAAAATGCTAATGCATCCTATTCGCTTCAATCACTAAGGTAATTTTCAAATGAGCTGTCCTTTAGCTTAAACTCATTTAAAACTATTCATTTACTATTTTAAAGGTAGAAGAAGTCGACAATGCGACTTCTTCCAACTAATATGCGGTTCTTAACGACCGTGTAAAATATTTTTTTCATTTTTTAAGAATTGGCTACGAGATTTTGATACTCGAGCAATACGTTCTTCTGCTAAACGATTAGCCGCTACATATGTCGGGATTCCGTCACGTTTAGAAATAGTGAAGATTTTTTCGATACTATCATAAATGCCTTCAACTCGTTTCATCGCACGCTCATGGTTATATCCATACAATTCATCAGCTACGTTAATTACACCACCTGCATTGATAACATAATCAGGTGCGTAAACTATTCCTAATTCATGTAAATAATCACCATGACGAGAATCTTGTAATTGGTTATTGGCAGAACCAGCGATAACCTTTGCTTTTAGTTGCGGGATCGTTTCATCATTTAAAATCGCTCCTAATGCGCAAGGTGAGAAAATATCAACTTCCTGTGAATAGATTTCCTCTGGTGCCACAGCAGTCGCATCAAAATCATTCACAACTCGATCAATTGCCGCTTGATTAATATCTGTAACAACAAGTTTTGCCCCCTCATTATGTAAGTACTCGCAAAGCTTGTAAGCGACATTTCCTAGTCCTTGTACTGAAATTGTACGTCCCTCTAGTGAATCAGATCCAAATGCTTCTTTTGCCGCTGCTTTCATACCACGGTAAACTCCATAAGCAGTTACTGGAGATGGGTTTCCTGATGATCCAAAAGCCGGGGAAATTCCCGTTACATAATTTGTTTCCTCATGAATTAAATCCATATCTGACACTGTTGTACCAACGTCTTCTGCTGTAATATAGCGACCGTTAAGCCCTTGAATGAACCGCCCTAGTGCACGGAACATTTCTTCATTTTTATCTTTAAATGGGTCACCGATAATGACCGTTTTTCCACCGCCAAGGTTTAAACCAGCTGCAGCATTTTTATAGGTCATCCCTCGTGCTAAACGCAATGCATCCTCAATCGCATTTTCTTCTGATGCATATGTCCACATACGTGCCCCACCTAGTGCTGGTCCAAGTGTTGTGTCATGGATAGCGATAATCGCTTTTAACCCTGATGCCTCGTCTTGGCAAAATACCAATTGTTCATAATCATACTTTTCCATATACTTGAAGATTTCCATGAAAACTCGCCCCTTTGCTTTGGAAAGTGCATCCCCAAATGCCCATCCCAATTAAGTAATAATTAGTGTATCAATTATGCCTCGGCATAATTGCGTCCGGAATCGGCTTTGTGCTTGCACAAAGAATTCCTTTCCGATTCCGTGACATCCGCCGGAGGCTTTAAATTCTTTTAGCAGGTGTTTGGACACCTGCTGAAAGAATTTAAAATTGTTTAACAATGGATAATATTGCTCCATTTAATTTTACAATACTGACAATTTCACAATTTCGCAACTATTATTACACATTCTTGTTTAAGAAAGAATTTTCTAAACATTCAGTTATGGAAAGTGGTTTATTTTTTACTTATTGCGAGGTTCAAGCTTCCTTGACATTCCAATATCCACAGGTACAATTAAACTTAGGTATAAGGAGGGACATGCATGGCTCGTTTTGCTGCATT
This sequence comes from Lysinibacillus sp. G4S2, assembly GCF_030348505.1. Classification (NCBI taxonomy): domain Bacteria; kingdom Bacillati; phylum Bacillota; class Bacilli; order Caryophanales; family Bacillaceae; genus Lysinibacillus; species Lysinibacillus sp. G4S2. The sequence goes on from NZ_JAUCFJ010000002.1 coordinate 3,330,983, forward strand.
TATTGTAATGCTTATTCCAGGTCTTATGGCTGCAGGTGGCATTAAATTCATGCGTGATACATTATTTGGTAAGCTCATCTCACCTTTCCCATTTTTATGGCTCCAATTCGTCGTTGGCGTTATTTTCTTTGTTATTGGCTTTGGCTTTTTCGCAGGATTTTTACTTCATCGCGATCGAAAAAATGGAAAAGTGGCACCGCGCTTCCAAAAAAAATAAAAATAGCTATCCAAATAAGTCTCAACAGACTTACTGGATAGCTATTTTTATTTTCATTCAGCTCATGTTTCTGTAGCGAAAGCCAGCGGCAGCTACAGTTTTTTGTCTGTGCGAAAGCGCAGTGCTAACGTAGCGTCAGCAACAATTGTTTTCTGTGCGAAAGCGAAGTGTTAACGTAGCGTCAGCAACAATTGTTTTCTGTGCGAAAGCGAAGTGTTAACGTAGCGTCAGCAACAATTGTTTTCTGTGCGAAAGCGAAGTGTTAACGTAGCGTCAGCAACATTTGTTTTCTGTAGCGAAAGCGCAGTGGCAGCTACAATAACGCCAAGTCAAAAATTGATTAACGTTGCTGTTTCGCTATTACTTTATCAGGATAATCAGTAATCCAACCTATTACAGAAGGATGTGGATTCGATAAAAATGTTTCATTACCATCAATCGCATAAAAACGACATGCTTTACCACTCGCTACACATGCCTCTAAATATCTTGGTTTATAATATCTCTTATGCATATGCACGCTGTCAATAGCTTTATAATCACTGAGCAAATCCCATTTTACCTTCTTTGTTGCGATAAGTGCTGTTTCGTATTCCGGTTTATATTGCTTCACAATCTCCATTAGCTCGTAGTGAAACGATGAAAAATGACTACCAACAGGTAAAGTAAGATCCTTAAGTATTTGAATAAGTGCGTTTTTATTATCAAGAACTGTCGATTTCAATTCGATATTAAGCGGTAGCTGTTGTGAATTTGCCCATGCTAAAACTACATCAAACGTTGGAATTTTATACGTTGAAAATAATCGTCTCCACGGCTTCCCAAGTTTAAAGCTTAGTAGCTCTTCTAACGTACATTCATTCACTAGTTTATTGATGCCAACCAATCTTGATAGCTGTGGATCATGATATACAACTGGAATTCCTTCTTTTGAAAATTGGATATCTAATTCAATCCCATCTGCCCCTAACTCTAATGCCTTTTCAAAAGCTCTGAAGCTATTTTCAAGTGCATACGCTGAAGCCCCACGATGTGCAAATACAGGAATGAAAGACTCACTAGACATTCAACTCACCAAATTCGATAAGGAATTTACCATTTGTCATTTTACTTAATAAGGATGATTTTTTGCCAATTTGAATATTGGTACCAGGATGAGCTTCCTTTGTCACAATAATTTCTTCTTTTCCAGCATGACGCATTTCATCCATCATTAGTTTAATTTCACGATCAATTGTCGCTGCCTCAGCTTTCAATTTGTTTAACCCTTGTTTTGTTTCTTCAAATGTAGCTATTTGTTCCTTAGACATTTGGCTAAGGAATGGTAGTAAGCTTTTAATTTTCTCCTCGTGCTCTGAAATTTGTGATTGCAGCTGCTTAAGCTGCGTTGCCTTTTCTTGTATAATGGAATAGTTTTCCTGTTTGTTGACACTTTCGATGATTAAATCAGTTCGACGCTCTAAACGATTTCCTGTGATGGCAGTGACGATTGTATTCTTGGCGACGGCACGACCTCCAATTATTTTCCCTTTTCGTTCGTCCACAAAGATAGAATGTGCAGAGAGCTGTGATCCCAATGCATAAGATCCTATATGAATACTGTCAGCCGCTAGTAAATTCGCCTCATTAACATGCTTGACGAAAATATTGCCGCCTGCCTCTACAAGAGTTGATCCTAGGCCAAAAATTCCTCCTCGAATGTAGACATCCCCTTCAATGGATTTAATTAGTTTGGCACCGCTTACACCTTCAGCACCTTCGATGGAAATATCACCAGTAGCAATGACTGTATAGCCAGATGTAACTGTTCCTTTAATGCTTAGAGAGCCATCAAATTCGAGATTCCCTGTTTCAACGCCAACATCTCCATTAATTGGTAAATGTCTATTAACACCAATCAGGCCCTTGACATCATCTAATACACCAGCTATTTTTGAACGGATGACAACTATTCCTTCCTCTTCCACTTCATAAGCTGATTTTTTATCGTATCGTATAGGAAAATCACGACCTGGTACAGCAGCCATAATTTCGCCTAGTACATTTTTTCCTGGTTTACCTAATGTCGCAGGGATTTTCTCGCCTAGCCACGAACCCTCAGAAATTTCAGAAATAAAGTTCATGTCGTAATAATCCGCTTTCCCATCTTCGCGAATTACTGGCTTTCTCTCCGGTTTAGGTAAATATGTAATTTGTGCATCTGTTCCTGTTACAGGCGGTGTTCCTTGTGCAATTAAAAATGCTTTTCCTGGTTCAACTTCGGAAATATTGAAATCTAAAATCCCTTGAACAATTCCTTCGTTTTCGAGTGTTTCCAAAATTTGTTGCGTTAATTTTTCTTTATTCTTTTGAATATAATCATGTGTTTCATATATAAATATAGAGGCAGACATTTTATCTCGTGCAATTTCTGCTTCAACATTTGGAAGCCAACGACCAATTTCAACAGGGCTTGTGCTTTCTGTTGCTAAAACATTCTTTAATATAGAAAAATTAGACAATTTAAGTCGGGGATGACTTCTTAAAATATGATCAAATTCTTTTAATGGAAAACCAGCACTGTAAGTAAGCATAAATACCTTGCCATTTTCTTCTGATATTTCGAAGTTATCATTTCGAACTAGTATCAAGCTATTTCCTCCTTCCCTCTAACTGTAAGTATATACAATCTATTTACATTTGTTTAGAGACAATTGTCACTACTGACAAAGAAAATACAACTACTTTATCAGTAAAACATCCACCTACACATTCCATTTTTCACATATACATTGGTCAATATTAACTATAACAAAGGAATGTTTTTACATGATATTCAAATTTTTTCCTAAACAACTATTTGAATCAACTGTGAATAATAGGGAGATTTACTAAATCTTTAATTAATTTATACGATATGTAATATTTCTATCATAATTTTTATAAGCCTGTATAAGCCTTCAATACTACAAATACGCCTGTATAGACAGTTTACGAACTGCTTATACAGGCGTATTGAATAAAACCACTAGCGTATATCGCCGGTAAATAAAGTCTCTATGCGAATATGACCACCTAGTTGTTCGACATTTAGGAGTTGATCTCGCGTCATATAGTAAATGTTCATGCTTCCATTAATTCCTAGTCGAACTTCAAATAAATTGTCTTCTATCTGCGTTATCTCTAACGAATTGTTTTCGTCAAGTTGAAAGTTTACGCTTTTCATATGTGATCACCCGTTTAAATTATAACGGATTATCAGGCGTGTTGATTAACCATTTTTATACATTCAAAGAGGCTGATTTCCGCTACGGGCTACTCGCTTTGCCGCTGACGCTTCGCTTTCGCGCAGAGCAAGGCTTCCTGCGGGCGAGCGTCGAGCCGCTTCCTCCGCTCTGCTCCGTGCAGGGTCTCGTCTGTCTCGCTTTCCCGCGGGAGTCGAGTAGCCCTACGCTACAATCAGTTAAAATGGAAATATATTGGCAAAGCGGTAACAAAAAAATCCTTTTACCACTCAATAATAAACCTATTTTTTTCCTAATCAACACGCTTGACGGATTATTAATTCCTATGTATTAAAAATTGGAGAGCCTGATAAGTACCAATATTTAGCCAAATAAAGGGGGTTTCTCCATGCTACTGATTATTAGTCTTCACCAACCGGGCTTTTACGGGCAGTTCATCTCCCTCTTTACTTTCGCTGTAGGTAGAAGTCTTGTTCCTGACACCTCGCTTTCCGTAACAGATATATTACTGTCCATTAATGCGAGACAAAAACGATCAACAGCTTATATGTAAACAGTTGACCGCTATTATTTATAACTAGCCTAATACATATTCTGCTAATACACTTTGAACTTTATAGATGTTAGTCGATTTATTAAAGTTTTTCTGTATTGGTAACTGACTACTTGAAACCCAAATTTTTAATTCAGCATCTAAATCAAATGTTCCCGCAGTTTCAACTGAAAAATGAAGAATATTCTTATATGGAATTGAATGATATTCCGTTTTCTTGCCAGTTACTCCTTGTTTATCGATTAAGATAAGTCTTTTATCCGTAAAAACAAAGATATCCCTTATAATTTTATATGCATTCTTAATAGTTTCATTGGGTATTAATAAATCTTTAACTTCTTCCTGTAATTTTTCAAAATTTACTTCGCTTGCATTACCAATTAATCCATCAAATAACCCCATTCCATCCCCCCAATTTTTCATCCTTTATTATATATATACGACTATTTTTTTCTACAAATTCAACAATTAAATAAAAAAAATACGCCCCCTCAAACAGTCGGCATAAAACTGTCTAAAAAGGCGTTACATAATAGTAGTAGTATAAGTGCAATAATTATTAAGTTTAACGATCATTCTAAGTTAATCTGACTTTCATAAATTCATTTAAATCAACGTTTAGCTCGCCTTCATGGATGGCTAACGGGGGCTTTCCTTCAATAAGAAAAGGACTTGTGTTTATGATTGAATCTCATATATGCAAGTCCTTTTGTTATGCTTTCTCAATCACTCCAGTAGCTTAACACAAGACTTTGTAGCTCCCAAGCAATCTGTGTCAATGAATTTAGTTATGAAAGGTTCGAGGAGTGTCAAGAAAGGATTTATTAAACATAAAAAAGAAAAGATGACTTTTATAGTCACCTTTTCAGTTGTAAGTAGCAATTTAGTTATTGAATATTTGTTCGTAACGGTGGAAGAATGCCACTGTGTGCGCTCTTGCTAGAGAATCATTTGGTTTAAACTCTTCATTTGTTTTAGTAGTTGTTAAACCATTATCACGAAGGAATTTAATAGCTTCTGACTGAGATACAGTCTTACCATAATGCATTGAAGCTAAGATACGAGCGAAGTTACCCCGTGTGATATCCTTACCTGCAATGGCTTGTTTGGATGCTGTGTTTGCACCTAGAACTGGTAGAGAGTATTTTGTAGCCAGTTGGTAGTTTACGTCTCCATACCATGAAGTATTAGCTATCGTTGAAGCTAGTTCATCAGGTTTGAAGTATCTAAATAATATAGACAGCATTTGGTTTTCTGTTAAGTTTGTGTATGGTTTCAGCAAGTTTTCGTATTTACCTGTTGCAGGGTTTTTCACGTTTGGGTATCCACTGATGATACCGATGTTGACTGCCCACTTAAAATCCTCAGCCCAGTATTGGTTTGCATTGTAATCAGCAAACTTTGATACATCAACGTTTCCCGTTGTTGGCGGTGTTACTGGAGGTGTTGGCGTTGGTGTTGAAGCTGAGTAGTTTAAATAACTTGATGCTACATACCCCTCTGTCCCGTCACTTCTTTTCACAGGATACCAAACAAAATGGTTTTTCTTCGTTGATACTGCTTCATATTCAAAAGGACCCGTAATGGTAACAATTTCGCCTTTACGTAAAGTACCCATAGAAGGACTATCCTTAGTAGGTCTTGTCCTAACTGTTACATTAGTTGTTGCACTAACTTTTTGAGTTGTTTTAAAAAAATATTTTGATTTTGTTAATGGTAAATCAAAATCATAGTTCATCGCTGAAAATTTAATATTTTCCCTGCTGTTAGAGTCATATTAAAAATGTTCGTGTGTAAAAGGCAGCTCTGTTAAGTCTATTAATTCCAAATTCTCAATAATTCTGAGAATTCTTTCTTGATAGGCTTTTGCATTTCTTTCACCAGTTGCTTGGACAAATGGACTATTTACTGGCTTAGTACCGTTATAAGCCATGATAGCGAAGTACCAATGTTCCAATATATCTCTTTCCCCACCGTTGATGCTAGGCAAATCCTTCCGCTTAAACATATCATCTAGAGTCTTTACACCAGCTTGAATATTATAGACAATATCGCTTTTTAGTCTATCTTGATTGTAGCCAGCTTGATTTGTAAGTTGCATAATGCCAATTCCATTATCAGCTGTCACAATCGCTTCCCCATTAATATCGAAATGACGCCAATTTCCACTTTCACCTTCCGCTATTGCCTTCACAATTTCAGGAGGAACATTATAACTCAGTGCTGTTTCGGTTAACAAACAGTTCATTGTGGAATTGTCAGGATTGACCTTCGATGCCGCATCATATTTACATGTATTTGCAATATCATTAGCTAATACATTTTTATCTATATTTATAGTTAGAGAGAGGGCACCTACGACAATAACACTAATCAATGGTTTAAATATCTTTTTCATATCTGATTATTACACTTCCTTTCATATTTTCCAAAGTTAAAAGATTCAGATATATGTTATCATAAACCCAATATTTGAGATAGGGGTAATAGTAAATTTTTCCTCCATTTAACATTTTTGAGCGATAAATGATAGCTCCAACATATATTGTTTAATTTTAATTCGGTGAAAAGTTTGTAAATAGTGATTGTTGGATTTTTACTTTTTTGTGAAATAGGTAAGCTTCCTAAAGTCCATTGAAACAAGCCCAAGCAAAATCTATCAACTCTTACAAGCTCGTTAAATGGCTCTGTAAGCTTGCTATTGTTGTTGTAATCTAACTCAAACTTAAAATGGTTTAGACCTAATCGTCTCGCTATGAGTGACGCTCAAACGATTAAGTTGCACAAATCCTACTAATATCAAAAATCCATTAATGCTATCACTTGCTTCTTCATTTACAATTACATGTAAAGAAGGTGGAAATAGAGAATGGATTTTTTTATAGATAATTCAGTTATAAATAACATGGCAATTCAATTAGCTCTTATTCTAATAATCATGCTTGTAGCAGGTGTTGCTATAGGGACGGTTTTGAAAATTATTAAAGCCCCACAGTGGGTTTTCAAACCTTTTATTACATTAGCTATCCTAATTGGAATGTACTTTGCGTTCAATGTCATAACTTAACTTCACAAACCATCAAACGAATGGTCAGCATGGCTTTCATGATGTTCCATTAAGGCGGTCAAATCTTTTATGGCATTGTGAAAGCCTCATGTGCTGAACTTGCGTATGTGTGGCTTGGCTCTATCTGCTGTCATCCAAGTTCTGAACAGTACTCTTAGGCGAATCGAGAAATGAACATATGAATAGTTAGTCACTCGATTACGCTGTGCGCTGTTCAATCTCCTTAGAAGTAAGCAATTCTACAAACTTCTTCAGGAATATGTTTATACAAACAATTGTCCTCAGCTACGAAAATATCATACGAATGGTAATCATGTTCAAACGAACCGCCAAAGTCTGCAATTTCAACTATTCCAACCAGTTCATTGCCATTGAATGTGAATAGGACTTTTTCACCCAAATTAAATTTCATTGGGAGTAAATTCTTTTTCGACATATTAATCACTCCTCCTTATTAAAAACTTCAACAACCTGAGCGAATTTCATTACTTTCACACCGTTAGCTTAAAGTCCTTTTTGTTTCTTCGAATGTTAAATGTGGTACACTTTAACAAACAACTGATTGTTCAGTTATTCAATTAACGATGCAAATAATAAGACAAAGTGATTAAGGAGTTGAAAAAATTGAATGCATTTATGCTAGATGGATGGACACCCATATTACTTCTGGGGGCTATATTTCTTGTTGGGATTTACTTCATATCTCGTAAGGTATCACGAAAAACCTTATATACAGTTTCGTTAGTATTTAGCTTCATTTGTTTCGGCTTAGTCTTATACAGTATTTTTGTTGTTGGTGGATGGGAAGGTATGGGACTGGGATTCGTTGCGATTAGCGTCCTATTAGGAACATGGATAGGTACTATAATTGGAATTTCTAGTAAAAAAATAAATGTGTAATTTATACCACAATCGGATGCTTTGGTTTTAATAAGAACAGGACTTGCGTTTATGATTAAATCCCATATACGCAAGTCCTTTTGCATGCTTCCTCAATCGCTCCCGTAGCTTCATAGATTGCGTGACAGCAACGATTACACAACCTGTGTGAATGATTTCCCCGCTTCACTCTCAACGCTCACAGGTGTTATAGTCGCTTTTAACACTTCTCTAAGATTTCGCATTTACCATTTATCTACCAACTTAACCTTCAATATGTTATGATTTCTTTATAGATAGAATTTTCAGTCACTTAGGAAACGTGCAGATTTAAATGGAGGTAAGTTGTAAAGTGTTAATTAGAAACTATAAAAATGAAGATGAGCAAGGTTGGTTACGCTGTAGAGTTCTTGCTTTTCTAAATACGGCTTATTATGACAATGTGCTAAATAAAAAAGAAGTCTATGAACACCCTTCCATTGAGTTAGTAGCTGAAATAGATGGAATAATTGTTGGTTTAATTGATGTTGAATACGAAGTAGAAGAAGGTACAGTTTGTTCAAGAGGAAATGGTTTAGGTGGTATGATTTGGCATATAGCTGTACATCCCGATTATGCACGAAAAGGTATAGGTGAAAATTTATTAAAAGTTGCTGAAAAACGAGCGATTGAAATAAGTCTAAATCGCTTTGAAGCATGGACTCGTGATGATAATTGGGTACAAAAATGGTATAAAAAAATGGAGTTCAATCAAGTCGAATCATATTATCATCTTTATTTTGAAGGAAATGAAATGAATAATAGAATCTCAACGAAAGTTTCAAATTTATTTCCTGTTTCGACATTCGCTCATTATGTTGGCAATGATATTGAACAATTCAATGATATCACCCGCAAACATCAGTGTGTCTGTTATGAAAAATATTTCAAATAATCGATATAAGAGGGACTATTTTAACATCTCATAATCTATAACATTTTTAATACATTCATCAAGATAGGACTTGTGCGTATGAGGACAACTCAATACATACAAGTCCTTTTGCTATGCTCCCTTTAACCTCTCTAAAGCTTCACACTTAGCTATATAGCTCCATTTAGACAACCTGTGTAAATATGCTTCCTCTGCTTCAATATCAGCACTCACAGGCTCGTTTTTCTTCTTGAAAAGATTTATAAAAAAACTATATTTAAAGGTCAATCCAAACAAGGCCTATCATCTTGAAAAGATGCTAATTATCACTTGTAATACAAACCAAACAAAAACCCTGAAGCAAAGCATCCAGAATAAAAATCATTTATTTCTTACACGCCCATCGCTGCGCTAATGGCTCTCCAGAAAATAAATAAAGGTGTTTTACAATTAAATTTGGCTAAATATATTTATGCAGGTGTTACCTTGCAAAACTATGACAGATGGGTTAATGAAACTAATGGCTATATAAAGGAAAGTTAAAAATCAACTTAATCATAAAAAACAATCAAGCATAAAACGGTCTATTTCAATATCGAAATCAGTCATAAAAAAAAACACCTCCATGAACGGGATTTTCCCCCTAAATGAATGTGTTTCATAGTTTAATTCAATTAATTGACATTAGTTATATGAATGCTGTAGTTAGTCGGTATAAATTCTATGAATTCTCTCTAAATAAGTCCTGTAATCCCTTGTGGCTCTAACGTTTAACTAGCCATCATGTCGATGCGAATCTTGTCTGCAATCATAGCGATAAATTCACTATTTGTCTTAAGGGATAATAAAAAATTAAGATCAGAATGTTGATATATATAGGTTTTTGAACACTTTATTTAACTAAAGTTTCATTTATTTATTGGTCTACACTTGTAAATTTATTGGTAGTTAAATTTACTTTCTTCTATTATATGGTGAAGTGTGAGAAATTGCAAATAAAAAAAGAGGTAATAGCCATTGCCCTACCTCTTCACTCCTTAAAATGGTAATGAGTTTACAAATCTTTCTTTTTGTATATCTTCTAAAATATCTCTAATATAAGATTGAATAGTATATCTCGATAAATCGTTACCAAGAACCCCAATATTTGCAACAACATAGTCGTTTAAATCAGAAATGTTCGCACTAAGAACATCCTGATGTGAATTAAATTCAAACAATATCTCACTAATTTCTCTTCTTATATGCTGTTCATTTATCTTTACAGGTTGAATTTCAGTAGTATTTTTTAGAGAAGATTTCAGCTCGTTAACCATCTTGTTCATATATGTTCCAATATCAGTTTCTCTTTCATCAATCTTTTTCGGCACCAAATTTCCATATTCCTCAAGATACAAACTCTTGTTAGGATTTTCCTCTTTATATTTTAGCGTACTAATAACCTTATGCCTTAACTTACGTTTAAACTCTTCAATTTTCGTATATCTTAAGTCTCTTGGATATTCTAAATGCTGTATGTTCCCTGTATCAAAAATAAATGGAGTTGCGTCATCTTTAATAACTACAAAAGGCATATCAAATGCTAACCTCATACCAAACTCAAACATTACATTTGGATTTTTTGCACTAACATCAATAATAACTATTTCATCTGAGTATATATTACGAACAATATTACTTTGAATTACTCTAACCTCATCAGAATCACTTACTAATCTAATATCCACTTCATATTCAGCAATATCCTTTAATGCTTCACGAATAATCCTTCTTACATCTTCCCAATGATGTTCATTTAGCCCCGCAATTTCAGCAATAGGCATTATTAGCCCTACTTTTATTGCTTTTTTAGTGTCTTGGCTCGAATTATTATTTTCAGTTGCTTCATCAGGTTGAACTACTGCTGTCGTTTCACTCATTTAAGACACTCCTCTATCCATTGTTTCATTTCTTATCATTTCCACATTTAATTAAACATGAATATTATACCATTTTTTCTGTTCGTGTGAAAATTGATATGGTTTTAATAGAAGAAACTCGATTGGGGTAACATTATCTAATCATCAAGCAATGGTAGTAACACATTTTCTGACTCAGCCTTTAACTCTATTAGACCAACCTTAACAATCTCAGCGTTAATCACTTTATATGTTCGCCCATGAATTGCTAGTGTACTATTCACTTGGAAGCCTACTCGGTTCTTAGCGTTATCCTGCACATTGATAACAAGCGTCTTAGTAGCCGTTACAATGGAATCTTCATCCACTGTCATTTCCTTATACCTAATCACAGCAGGCTCTGAACGGTCTACAACAGTTTTTTCCTTGTATATAGGTCTACCTAAAGCGTCAGTTCCTACTTTGATTTTCACAGTGGTAGTTGGCTCAATGATATAGTTGCAGTATTCCACTAGAGCTTTATATTTAAATCCTCTTTGAGCCACTACATCACCTGTCACAAGATAGTAACTACCATTAATAGTAAAGTAATCGCCACGCTTGAATTCACTCAAGGAATGGAAGTGAAACGTGCTGTTGGCTGACAGGGTAGCATTTGTCACAAAGCCATCTACGGTGCTTGGTGTAGCAGTCAACTCATTCTTCATGTAAGGCTCAACAAGCCCCGAGAACGTGTCAACGAGCGCCTGAGCATCAAATAATTCCATCTGCTTCACTCCCTACACGTACAGCATAAAAACATCTGAGTTACTGTTATCAGTTCTCATTGTCCGTACCTTATAAGTTAATTGGTCAATGCGTTTCATTAGGTTCTCATGGAACTCACTGACCGTCATATCATCAATCTTAATGGCTTTCATTGTTGTCGGATTGTTAGCCACCGATTCGAGCATACTAAGTGCAGTTGAATAGATTGCCTTTTTGTCTTTCATAGATTGCGGATTATACTCGGCATGAGCATCAAGACCATTTTCAGCAAGATACACAATCAACTCGTTCTGCTCAAGGTCAATCCCTTTTGTTTCCAACTGCAAGCGTTGTAAATTGTTCATTTTTAGTTATCACTCCAATTAATTCTATTTGTATAAATATTCATACACAGCTTCCCATAAGCTGAATTATGTAAACTAGAAGTAGTTGCTAATAGTTGATATATCAACACCATTCGATTTTATCCAAATAATGGTTATACATTTTCTATACATCGTTGATATATCAAGGTTTCTTCCGTCTACATATCTGTAAGGCTATTGAAAATACTGCATAAAAAACAGCGATTTTATACATTAATATTTTTGTTGATTTTCCTCATTTGCTAACTGTAATAGTCGTTCCTTTACCCCTTTAGGCAACGGAACACCTATCCTAGCTAGATTCTCAGTGATAGACAACCCTTCCATGCCGATGTAGAAGTAAATAGCCATTGTCCTAAAGACAGGCACACCTGACGCTGTTAGTACGTCTAATAGGTTCGCTAAGACTATCACAATCATAATAGTGGTTTTCTTTAAGAAGCCGACAAAAGCAATCTTTGAGGATAGACGCTTTTGCACAAGTGACACAATTACACCTGTCACAATATCAATGACCATAAACGCAACTAGAACAGTCAATGATACATGCCATCCTCCAACAAGGAAGGACAATGATGTTCCTGTCAATGCTAGGATAGTGAATAAACTCATTTTCTCCATTATTTATTCACCTCCAATACATGTGTAACAGGCGTGAAAAATTGAACATAATCACTCCAACCTCTCACACCTCAAAAATCACCAATTCATACCAAAAATAAAAAGCCTACGTTCAACCAAAATCCCTATGATTTCAGCAAACAATAGACTTATCTTATATCCCAATGTTATCCATCTTTATGATACCTTTTCAGCAAGGTTACTAGAGCCACTAAAATTACTGTGTTCTTCCTGCTCAAATGGTTTCACATCTTGTATGCGATTCATCTCAAGCGTAACATCATTCACATATGGCGACTGCTCAAGGATTGTTTCAACACTTAAAGCTCCCATCGAATGTTGCTTACTCATGTTGTCAATAATCTCAGCGTGGTTAGATGGTGTGTTGTATTGGAAATTAAACTCAAGTGTCATAAAATCATCTTCTGAAATCTGAACACCTTTGTATCTCAACAGTTCACAAACCTTCTCCCAACGCTCATAGAAGCCCTGTTTTAAGTATGTTTCATTCAGACCTGCTTTTGTATCTGCTAGTGAGAACAACAGCTTAATACTAACTTCTGATAAATTGCTAACATCAGTTTTATTCATTGATACAGCAGGTGTTGAACTTACATCTAATAAAGCCTGTTGTAGCGTCTTGTAGACTAGTTCAAATGACTTTGAATCTAATTGGTTAGTTACCATTTTGAAATCAGCACCATCATCAAGGTTCAAGCCCCCTCCAACAATATCAGCAGGCAACGAATCTTTGAGTTGCTGACCAACTGCAACAGGGATAGGATTCATAAACTTATACATGCTGTCAACATACTTGGATAACACATCTTCCATGTTATCTAAGATTCCTGTGTAATCATCTAATTCTGAGCGCCCTTCTGTATCACTAAACTCATTATCAGTCTTGTATAGGACAGGTAAGCCACTTAAATTTGCGTGTTGAGCAGCGAGTTTTAATTCTCCACCTTCATTTGACCACTCTTGAACTAGCTTATCAGTATAAACCGTGTAATAAGCAATTCCATCAAAGACATAATGCTCAATAAAGGCAATCATCTCATTATGATGATTGAACACAGGTGTTCCATCCTCTGCGTCAATAATTTTTGAATCAATTCTTCCTTTTGCATTAATGAAAAGGTATTCAGCCACCTGACCAAATTTCATCAGCTTGCTTAGGATAATAACATTTTTATCATCAAAGCGACCTAGCTTATTGACCTTCAAAAACTGCTCAACCATTTTCTCAGCCCCAATGATATTGACACTGTTCTTCAACAGGTATTGCGCTTGGAAGTTCAAAATAGTCTTTGCCAACTGAATAACAATCTTTCTTGGTTCAATGACCTGACCATTATACTTAAATGAATCACGCTGTAGTATCTTGTGTTGACCATCTAAATACTTTTTCTTACTAAACACATCTTGTAAACGCTCTTGGTTGTCATAAGAATTTACTTCCTCTAAAAACCAAGTGGGATTGCCTTTGTGCTTAACCTGTAAATATCTATCTAAATTCATATTGTCATTCCTTTCTTACTTTGAGTCTTGAATCATCATGATTGTTATTTCTTGCAACAATAACTCTTTCTCTTTCAACTCTCTATTGAGTTCTTTGATTTCAAGCTCTAAGATTTTCTTTTTTGTAGCAAATTCTGTATTGGATTGCTCCACATTATTTAATTGTTCCTCTTGCGTTGCTAAAACTCTTTTTCTATAAGATTCAAACATTTACATTGCTCCATTCTTTCGGTTTATACATACCATTTATTTGTTTTCATTCCTTGAATCGCTAATGCTGTTGAAATAACGCTATCGTCATGATGCAAGTCACTATTCCCTCGCTTGTTCCCTAAGCGACCATTTGTTTCAATAAACATTTGCATCTGTTGTAAGGTAGTCTTACACTCGATATTCACAAGCCCTAGCTCAAACTGCTCTTTCATATCGCTTATCATAATCGCCTTTGTTTTCTCAGAAGTGATAAAGCCTATTTGCAACTTCTTCTTTCCTCGTTCATCAAAAGTTTTCATCTTAAACATATTGAGATAGCCACGCTCTTTGCGTAAGCGTTCAATGACAGGTAAACCATATGAGTTGCGTTCCACTGTTAAAAAGGCATAGTTATAAAAAATACCCAAGTCATAAATGACTTGAGCAAATTCATACACTGCTATTTTATTATGGTAGAAGCTCATTATTTGTTGCCCTTCTGAATCAAAGACTGTGATTGTAGAATAGTCATTCCCTGAGCCACTGGCTGTATCGACACCGAAGTAATATTTTTTCGAACGCTCAGGCAATTCGAAAAGGTCTAAGCCCTTACCGATGTATTTTCGAACGCTCTCAGGTACTTCTGACAGCACTTCATTTTTAGATAATGGCTCAATCGCATAAGAAAGCCTAGTTAATACCTTATTTTGATCGAATACACTTTTCCCTGTAGAAATAAAGGATTCTAATGGATTTGAGGGGTACTCTTGCATAAACTGCTGTTCATTCTCCATGTCTTGAATCTTCCACCTGCGCCACATAAGTTGCCTTAAAGTTGCACCTGCATTATGTAGAACTTCTTCATCTTCTTCTAAATCATCAGAAGCAAGTCGCTTGCCACCATTGGTTGCTTTATACCAACGTTCAGCTTCATCATAGTCATGAGCGAATTGTTTTTTATATAGCTTGTGGTAAAAAGGAACGAAGTAAGAAACATACTTCGACTTACCTTTGAGGGCTTGCATATAGAGGCGGTAGAAGTGGTTACTTGTACCATTGGAGGTTGTTTCAATCGTTAATTGGCTTTCAGCTCCTTTTGCTAGGGACTGTTCAACTGACAGCAATTGTGTTTCCTGTGAAGCATAGAAAGCAAACTCAGATAGATGAACATAAGTATATGTAGAACCACGCCCAATATCTTTGTTCCCTGCTGTGACACTTGAAATCCTCGAACCATTAGCAAACAATAGCTCACTCCTGTTATCCCTGCGTACCTTCGGAAACACATGAGGGAATTTGTCTCTTGGAACAGTATCATTCATCTGCTTCAACTTTTCAAATAATGCTTTCGCTGAGTCTCCCTTGTAGGACACAATCAATATATTTTCATTAGGCTTAGTTAATGCTCGCCACAATGCTCTAGCAAGCACAAATGTTGAAATACCTGCTTGCCTTGCTTTACCAATCACCACAAAGCGATTATTTAGCATTAGATTTTCAATCTCTTGCTGTGCTTCATTTATTTCAAACTTAATGACCTGATTCTCGTTGTCTGTAATAAAAATAAAATTCTTGGCGAATAACGGAAATTCACTAAGAACTTTTTCAAGTTTTGTTGATTTAGTTGTCATAGATTACAACTCCAAATCATCATAGGTATTAATTTCTTCTTGAGGGAGCGTTACCTTAGCTTCTTTATTAAATGCTCTAATCTGCTTTTGAAGGTCTAATAAAAGTTTAATAGCCTTTTCATCACCTTCAATGGCTTTCCCTGCTGTGACTTGATAAATTTGTTCCAAGTCATTTGCCATGCGTGATTCAAGATACAAATTAGTCAACATCAGATACTCAGAAGATTTTTCCCACTTCCTCATATGGTTCAATGTTTTAACATCTAATTTTTGACACAACGCTTCTTCTGTGAGTTCTTCTGTGCGATTGACATATAAGTCAAACTTCCATTTGAAGTATTCCCTTTTTTTATAAGGAACTGCTTCAAGCGCCTTGTAAATATCCATCATTTTAGCTCCTGTCTGCTCCATTGAGCATTTAGTTGTTCAAGATATACTCTTTGTACTTTTTTACTTTGTTTGCTTCCATTGCCACTTTATTATTCTCATAGCGTGATAGCAAAGCAATTGAACAACCAATATGTTTAGCAATATCAGAAAGCTTAATTCGCTTTTGTCTACGCATTAAAAATAGCTCTATTTGTGTCATATTCTTACTTCCTTTCCTCTAGTAATAAATTTGCATGAAATAATTTGAAAAAGGCACTCCCATTATCGAGAGTGCCAAAAGGGATTATTAACCCTGTGTTAAAACTGCAACTGCTTTCTTTGAACCAACCTTTAATGTTGCTTCTGCAACCACTTGACCCTTCACTGAATCACCTGTTTTTGCAAGTGGCTCAAAGTGTGGCTCACGCAAGTATGCTAAATCAACATAAGCATCATTGAAAAACACCACTTTATCCGCTGGCACATGTTTAGACAAAACAAATTTAACTGAACCATAGTTAGTATTGATTTCATCTACTAATAAGCCAAATGATGTTGTCACATGGTTGTATGAATAGTTGTCCTTATAGATAGCGTCAATCTTCTCTTTAATATCAGCGTTCACAAAGGCATATACTTGACCTTCTGCTAAGTCCTGATTCCAAAGGTTACGCATAACTTGTTTAATTGCATTTTCATCAATTTGAGCTGTTACCGCATTAGTAGCGTCAGCCATTTCAATTAGACCTGATAATTGACGCTTGAAAGGTGCTTTTGAACCATCTGCTTTAAGACCATTGATGAATTTCTTTTCCATATTTACTTTAAGTTCTAACAGGCGGTCTGCAACCTCTGCTGAGAACTGAGTTGATTGCATTGCTTCTGCTGTTCCACTCACTTGAACACCCTTTTTAAAAATCTCAAGGATATTACTTAATTCTGCCCTAGCAGATTCATAAAATACCGTTGTGTCTGCTCCTTCTACCGCTGAAATATCTTCATCATTTGAAAGTGATTTTTCTCTCCACGTGTAGACTGTGCTTAATGCCTTTTCGATATTTCCTTTAGACATTAATAATGATGTAAATGGTGTAGCTTGAACCCCAATTACTGCAATTTCATTAGCTAATGAAATGCGTTCTAATTCTGTAAATGACTGTGATTTAAACATTAATAAATTCCTACTTCCTGTTAGTTTGTTTTACTTAAATAATTTTGCGAACTTACTAGCAATCATGCCTTTAGCATCACCATTTTGCTTGTGAGCTGTATAATCATCTTGCTTAGCAACTTCTTTGGGCTTAAAGCCCATATCAATTTTTATTTCATTGAGTAGTTGCGTTATTACATCTAATCTTTCATCTGCCGTTTTCGCATATCCGTATTTTTCCATATACTCTTTAGCAAAACTAATTCCATGCTTTTCTAACATTATTTGTAGCCTTTGATTTTCTAACTCAAACTTTTCTTGCTCTAAACGCTCAATTTCTTTTTGTAGCTCTTGCTTTTCTTGTTCCAATGGATTTTCTTGTTGCTCTTGGACAGTTGCTTCAACTTCCTCAACAACCTTAATAGACTCCATTTCAACTGATTCTTCTTTTTGTAAGTTTTCCATTAAATGATTCTCCTTCTGATATGATATTTTTCGTATTTCTACGAACTAAAAAAGCCAATAAGCAATTGCTCACGGCTTAATTTTCCATCAACCTATGTAAGACCTGAGAACGCTCTGTGCGGTGTTCTGATTGAGCCACTCATAAATCATCAAGTGAATCATCAAGATGGGTCACAGGTGCTACTCAAGCTTTTTGGGTGGTGTCCTGAGCGCCCACATCCAATAGAAAGAATGAACTTACTCAGTTAATTATTTGAATAAAACCTAATAAAAAAAGGACTACAATTAAGTAGCCCATTCTCGTATCGTCTAATCAATAGCAAAACAATTACGCTCAATAAAAGTACGCTTAGACAATATATAAATGGAATTACACTCAGGTATTAGTAAAACCTGAGCATAAACATAATTTTAATTTTGGTAAGAGTGATGCTTCGCACTACCCCTACACTACAACATTATATACACCAAAAGTGTTACTCATTTTTTTGAACAAAATATCAATCCTTGTAATCTTGATACTTTACTTGTATTCTTGCTAGTGAGTTTTTAAAATTGCTTTCTTTGATTCCCATTTGATTAGCAAAGTAACGTTTTTTAATACCAATAATATTTCCATCTTCATCAAATATGAAGTTATCACTTTCCCCTTTATCAAACTCTTGTTGAACCAATTCCAAAAGTTTTTTCGCAAACTTCCTTTGGTGCTGATTCAAGTTTAAAAAATCAATTTTCAGCACTTTTGGAGGGATAAACTGTTTAGGTTTCATCTTTAAAGCATCGACAGGAACATAGTAACTCTTTCCATTTCTATTAAATTTCCTAGTGCCGTTTTCACGATTTAGCTCTCTCTGTATACGTTTAGCTAAAGCTGTGTCAATGTATTTTACAATTTCCCTTTCACTTTTCGTCAGGTCTACTTTTGGTAAAATATCATTTAGAACTCTAGTAATAGCATTATTCGCTTGTTCAAATAGTCTTTTTCTTTCTGCTTTTATTGCTGGCAGGACTGAATGAACCACTTTCAAACATTCTTCTAAAATCTCACTATGCCGAGGAAAAATATCTATAGTCACTTTATCAAATTCATATACATCATACGCTTTTCCAATTGCATTTAATTCTGAGTGAATAGTTTCAACCACTCTCATATTTTCATAATCGTTAATATCATAGTTATTCAATTTTGATAGATGCAAAGTATACGCATATTTGGCATAGACTTCCTTTAGTGAACGGACACGGACAGCAATATAATCAATCGGCTTGTTCAATATCGGCTTTCTGATTATTTTAAAATACTTATACGTAAGATAACCGTCATTGAAATCGTATTTTTCAACACGCTCATATGATTTTTCGTATTGTATATTTTCACTGAGCCTGATTACTGATTTAGCAAAATCTCTTTTCCCTTCATTGTGTTGTTTAATGTATGTAGCTAGTTTCACTTAAAAATTCCTTCTTCCTATATTTTAATATCACCAACTCTCTGTAGTTGATTTAACTCTCTACTATCAATTATATATTCCTCCACTACTTTTGACAGGGTTTTTCAGAAAGATTATTAAATTTTTATCATTTATTAAAAATAGGCTTATTTTTCACGTAAAAAAACACCTGCTTAGCTCAACAGGTGCTTCAATCATTTATTCAGCTCTCTTGTGACTCACACTCGCCTTCCAACACGGCTCTCAGAATCAATTCTAACACCTCTAGCAGTCTCGTTACGAGGTTTCAAAACCCGTTCCACCTTTACTCATAGGGATGTGACATTTTCAATGTAAATTTACTTCATAGGATTACTTTTCATTATTTAAAGACCTATCTAACTTCATTTCAGCGTCCTTAATATCTACTTTCCCATCAAAATTCCAATCGTTAGGGTCATAATAATCACGCTCACCGAAGTACCCATAGATAAGACTTATTACCATTAAAACAACACCAATGATTAACCATGTACCACACCCACATCCTAATTTTTGGGGTGAATCGTTATTATTTTCCACTACTTTTTCTTCCATTCGTTTTTCTTTGCTCCGTTCTCTCGTTGAATATTCTCTGTTGTTCTGCCCTGATTTCATCTTTAACACTCATAAATTAACCTCCGAATCAACCATACTAGCACTATGGTCTACCGAACTATTTTACTATATTAGTATATAAACTTCAAACTTATGTAATTGTTTCATTAATATTCCTCATTAAAGACCCCGCATTTTTTATACAATACCAATATTGTATAATTTCCCAATATAAAAAAGCACACCAACTTAATGATGTGCTACCGCAATCTCATCAAATTTGCTTTATAAGCTTATACATTCATCTCGCACTGATATTTGGAAATATGTTACACTAGACAAAACAACTGATTATTCAGTTATTCGACTAACACCGCAGTTTAGTTCAACGGAGGGATGGCTATTAAAAGTTTATTTAAATATTGGATATGTTGGATTTTTGGTGTGCTTATAGCTGTATTTATTAAAAGTTTATGGGAAAACAGAGAGGTAGATTGGGGAAATTTCGTTACTTTGAGTATAGGTGGTCTAGTTGGTCTAGCTATTGGATTAGGAATAAAAAAGCTTAAAAACTGCTGAAAGTGAAAGCCGTAAATGATTTTGTTATCTTATTAAAATAACGGAGGGCTTTAGTTTAATAAGAATAGGACTTGTGTTTATGATTGATTCTCAAATGCAAGTCCTTTTGTTATGCTTTTACAATTGCTCCTGTAGCAACAATCTTACATCATGTATCCTGTATCAATGATTCCTCTGCTTCTCTTCCAACTGTCACAGGCTCGTTAAATGGCTCTAGGAGGTTACAAAGAGAAAGTAGTGTAATGATTCAACAATTGATTACGCACATCTAGGGGTAGCATCAATTTGGGAACGTTTTTTTATTTTAAATTGGATAGTTGTTCGTCTGAACTTTGGTTATTATATCTTGAGTTTTTTAACTTAATAACGAATAGAATTATGACTAAAATTGTCAGAAATAGACCTAGATAGAGTAGCCCTGTTCCTAAGGGATAGTTTATTGCATATTCTTTTTGAAATTCCAATAGCTCCTTATTACTTATAGAATTAATATCTTGTAAAGGGATAAGGATTGTTTGTAATATATATCCACTCACTATTAAACAAAATGATAAAAAACTTATGCTAAAAAGTGTTATCTTATTGAACAAAAATCGCATAATGTCACCTCTATTTTTCACTATTTCTTACATAGACGTTTTAACTCAATAAAGGTTGTTCGATACACAACCAACCAAATTTGTTGTGGCAAGCTCAGTGTTAGGTAGGAATTGTAAGCCACCTACTCTATCCAAACTTCTACACGATTCATGTGCTGTACTCGTAGCTTTGGGTTTGTGATTCAGCATTTCATAAAGAAAAAGTACACCATCGTAAAGTGATGTACTAAGTCATTTAGAACGGGAGTTGGGCTTCAATTTGTGCTTCATCTAAAGCTTCAACATGTATACCTATAGATTGTTTTTCATCTTCCGTTAGCAAGTCTAAATGAAAATGAACTTTACCAAAGCCATTCGAATAACTTTTATAGTATTCAATACACCATTCAGGTAGTATTACTCCAAAGGATTCAATAACTTTAGCAAGAATAAAACTTCTATAACGCTCAAAGAAGCTGTCACTGCGCTCTTTAGGGTTAATATAATGTTGCTTTACACGTTTCAATAGAATCTCAGCGTATACTTGCTTCGCATCTTCTTTGGACACCTTTACATATTTATTATCTAATATCCGTATCACATTTTTCTTATAAACAAGAAGTTCGCAATTCTTCTCCATATACTTCAAAAATGCTCTTTCGTCCTCTTTGAGAAAGCGATTTTCTTTTACTCGGATTTTTTGAAACGCATTTAACGTAAATGAAGTTTCATTTTGATAATTGAAAACCTCAATTTCAGATTCTATAACTGCTTTCATCATAAGATAGCTACTTTCATCTACTTCATTATTCCCTGTTTTGTCCACAACAAAGTAACGATATGAAAGAATAATTCTATTTGATAGCTCCAATTGCTTCAAAGCACTTGTAAAAACATTACGATTAGTATCACGAAGGTAGCTTCGAACATATTCTGTAAGAGTATGCGCATATACTGTGCCTTGCTCTCCAAAGATATTCTCTTGAATTATTTTTAGGATATGCTTATGTTTAAGTGCATTGGGGTTTATTACCTCACACTCTTTGATAAGACCTGTAGTAGTAATTTCAACTGTATCATCACATATCCAATAGTCAGGCTCTAATTTAAGAATGGTCTTTAAAATAAGTTCATCGAGAATCCATCTATTTTCTTCTCTAGAAGCCCCATTAAACTTTCTTTTGTCCAAACGTTCAGCTCTCTCAGTACGCTTTTCGCCTAAGTAAAATCTGCGTTTATTTCCTTTCAATACTTCTCCATCTTCATCAAGTTTTAATTTGCAACTCACATGAATTGTCAGTAGGTCTTTTATCAAAGCTTCTAGAACACTTGAATTATCAATTCTACCTCTGCGCTCATAGCTTTGTAACCTTTTCTCTGCTCCTTCAATACCTTCGTCAATACAGTATTGAATAGCTTCTAGTGTTGTTAATTCCAATTTAAATTGCTCCTTTTAGCTAATAGTCTTTTTGCGAGATGTTCAACTACTAATAGTCTCTCTTTTTATATTAGTAATTGATTTGCTCGCTATTTAACTAGGCACAAGAGATTCATTAGAACAACAGAATTTCATATTCTTTTTGCTGTAAGTGCCTAAACTATCGCTATGGAGAATTTAAAATTTAACAATCAATATGGAATAATCTTTTAGCCTCTGTCTTAAACGATTCCTCTGAAAATTTCATTAAAATCAAGTTTGCTAAATCAATATCAGATAATAATTCAAGTTCTTCTTCATTTTTCCCTCAAATGCTCAAAAAAGTTATTGGGACAATTCTTTTTTAAAAACGCACTAATTCAGCCACAGTAATTGGCTCAGGCTCATTATAGAGCTTCCTTAATTTCTCAACTTCTTCAACATCATAAAACACGAACAAAAACTAGTATAACCTATACTAATTTTCCCATCAGTAACAATAAACACGAACTTAAACCCGTTATATCGGTCTAAAATTCGTGTATTTGAATCATAAGCTATTTTTCTAAGTTTGTAAACTATTTTTCCACATTTCTTTTTTAAGAAAATAAAATTTCAAATTTACTATATTAAAGATACTCCCAAAATTCCTTCGCACAACCTCTTCTATTGGTATTAGCATTTTTATTTGCACCAAGTATCTATTTTGAGTTGACAACTGTTTACGCTCTTCTTATCATGAAGCCCAAGTTGAGGACAACGGCTCGGTGAAAAAGTGCCTGCCTTGTTCTCAAAAAATCTAAATAGACTTTAAGGAACAAGACAGACACCATTCATACATTTTTTCATGAATCCGTCATTTGAGGAATCCGTATCGTATGCCCTGTTTAAGCGTGAACTCTCGTTCGGTATATCTACTATCTACTTCTGCCCCCAATAGGTCTCACAAACTGTACAATCGCCTTTTGCTATGCCACTAATCCTTATCCTACTACATGAGGAACTCAGAAACTTTTGTGATGTGTGATATACCCTGTGTAGCCATAGCCACTCAGACCTTCCACTCCTGACCGATTATGTGCGTCAACCACATTCACACCCAAAGCAAAACAAGGAACGCTTATAGAGGATGCTAGACGTTTGTGTGCGTTGGGAACGTCATAACCTGTCAAGTTTAGATTGAGAACGTGTTACTAGGTTTCCACGTTCGACTACCTTAAAGAAGGCACATTTAAATAAGCCTAGACGTTGAAATTTTTTCGAAAAGGCTGTAGAATAGCATTACATTGGTGTGTATGCTATCGTTTTTACGGTAGTCATATTCAGTTAGAAGCCGATAGTGTTACAGCACTGACGGCTTTTTTCTATGCAATCATTTAATATCGCAACCTCTCACATCGTCACTAGGACAACATGAGAACGCTCTAAGCCTAATGCCTGTTTATACTCGCTTAGTCGAGTTATCTATATCAGTTTTTTGTCCTGTTCTTCATCTACATCAATTTTGACTGCTTCCACAATCCCAAAGCTTTCCACATCATTTAAGCTTAATATCTGACCATCTTTAGTGGTAATTACCATATTTGCAACATTCCCCTGTGCTGTTGCAAACTCGTTGAACCCTTCAAAAGTTTGTGGTGCTGAAAAAATAATTTTGTAGTCTATCATTTTCCTATACTCCATTTGGTTTCATCTTCTTTTCCAACCCTAAATGTCTAAATTATTTAGTGGACTGTGCCGTTGATATTTTTTACCTATCTCTTTATCAGTAAAGTCTAAGTAGGCTTTCATTGTCGTTTCCACACTTGAATGACCTAAAATCCTACTCAACGTTGCAAAATCTCCATTTCCTTCAATGAGATAATATTTTGCAAAGTTATTTCGTAGTAGATGTGGATGAATAGATAAACCAACACTTAGACCCTTCCTTCTCACTGTGGATTCAAAATTATTTACATCTAACCTTGTTCCTCTGCTTGTGGGAAATAAGTATGGTGAATCTGAATATCTGTCTCGATGTTGCATCCAACGTCTTAAATCGACTGCCATTTTTTGTCCAAAAAATACATAACGTTCATGTCCATTCTTTGTGTTTTTGACAAGAATAGATTTCGTTTTGAAATCAATATCATCAGGCATTAAGGAACAACACTCAGTAGCCCTAAGCCCTGTATCCAAAATTAATCTTAATTGAATCCATGTCCTGTACTCATGGAATTTTGTAAGATTGTAAGCCCCTAGCATTAATTTAATTTCCTCAGGGGAAAGCAGTTTTTTCTGCTTACGCTTTGGCTTAACCTGTTCTACTGTTTCCATTGGATTTACCGTTATTTCTCGTTCAGTTTTCAAAAAGTTATAGAATACTTTCATATTCCTTGTATAATTGGCTATTGTTGTATCTGACATAGGCTTTTGATAGTCTTCCCTACGTTCAGGATAGTTATTG